>JACQHU010000092.1 GCA_016198805.1 Armatimonadota bacterium | reverse complement strand
CTCGATACCCCGGCGAAGATCTTCTACAAGTACGAGGGCGTGAGCCCGGCCGGCAGCCACAAGCCCAACACGGCGGTCGCCCAGGCCTACTACAACAAACAGGAGGGCGTGAAACGGCTGACGACCGAGACCGGCGCTGGCCAGTGGGGCAGCGCCCTGGCGCTGGCCTGCAACTTCTTCGGCCTCGAGTGCAAGGTCTACATGGTGAAGGTGAGTTATCACCAGAAGCCGTACCGCCGCTCGCTGATGGAGATCTGGGGCGCCAGCGTCGTGCCGTCGCCCAGTCCCGATACCAACGCCGGGCGGGGCATCCTGGCTGCCGATCCCGATTCGCCCGGGAGCCTCGGCATCGCCATCAGCGAGGCGGTCGAGGACGCGGCCACCCGCGATGACACGCACTACTCGCTCGGCTCGGTGCTCAACCACGTGCTGCTGCACCAGACCATCGTCGGCGAGGAGGCCCAGCGCCAGTTCGCCAAAGCCGATGCCTATCCCGACGTCGTGATCGGCTGCGTCGGCGGCGGCTCGAATTTCGGCGGCCTGGTCCTCCCGTTCGTCCGAGACAAGCTGGCTGGCAAGAAGCTCCGGGTCGTCGCCGTCGAGCCCGAGGCCTGCCCGAGCCTGACCCGCGGCGTCTACGCCTTCGACTTCGGCGACACCGTCGGCATGGCTCCCATCGCCAAGATGTACACGCTCGGCCATACCTTCATCCCGCCCGGCATCCACGCGGGCGGCCTACGCTACCACGGCATGTCCCCGCTGGTGAGTCTCCTCTACGACCAGGGCCTCATCGAGGCGGTCGCCGTCCACCAGACCTCGGTCTTCAAGGCCGCCGTGACGTTCGCCCGGAGCGAGGCCATCATCCCGGCGCCCGAATCGGCCCACGCCGTTCAGGTCGCCATTGACGAAGCCCTCGCCGCCAAGGAAGCTGGCGAGAGTCGAACGATCCTCTTCAACCTGAGCGGCCATGGCCATTTCGACCTCTCCGCCTACGACGCCTACCTGGCCGGCCGCCTGGAAGACTACGCCTACCCGGCCGAGAAGGTCCGGGAGGCGCTGGCGGCCTTGCCGCGAGTCTAGTGGGCAGTGGGCAGTAGGCAGTGGGCAGTGAGGGGACCGGCCGTGGTCCATGGTAGTCGGCAGGGTACGGACGTGGGCCTGCCATGTCCTCTAACTGCCTACTGCCTACTGCCTACTGCCTACTGATTGAAAGGAGCCATCATGCAACAACGCGGGCGAATACTCACCGGCGATCGGCCGACGGGGAAGCTGCACCTGGGCCACTACGTCGGCACGCTGGAGAACCGGGTCCGGCTCCAGAACGAGTACGAGGTCTTCATCCTGGTCGCCGATTACCACGCCCTGACGACCGGCTACGAGAACCCGAAAGCCATCGAGCCGAACATCCGGGAGATGGTGCTGGACTACCTGGCCGTGGGCCTGGACCCGGCGGTCACGACGATCTACCTCCAGTCGCTCGTGCCCGAGGTGACGGAGATCTTCCTCCTCCTCACGATGATCGTCTCGGTGCCGAGACTCCAGCGCGTGCCCACGCTGAAAGAGGTCATGCGGGACCTGAAGCTTGAGACGGCCTCGCTCGGCCTGTTGTCCTACCCCGTGCTCCAGGCGGCCGACATCCTCATGGTCCGGGCCAACCTCGTCCCGGTCGGCAAAGATCAGGCCTCCCACATCGAGGTCACCCGCGAGATCGCCCGGCGCTTCAACGACCTCTACGGTGAGGTCTTCCCGATTCCCGAGGCGCTCATCGGCG
>JACQHU010000087.1 GCA_016198805.1 Armatimonadota bacterium | reverse complement strand
GGCCAGACGCGCCGGGTCGTTCACTTCCATCGGGAGAACACTCACGGTGAAGGCGGCGCGGTTGGTGACCAGCGGCTGCCCGCGCCGATCGTAGATCACCCCCCGCGGCGCCGGGATCACGTAATCACGCAGGCGATTCTGCTCCGACAGACGCAGGTAGAACGGACCCTGGATCGCCTGCAACGACCACAACCGCCCCTCCAGCAGGAGGAACAGCAGCATGATCACCAGGCTCAGGTGCGCGAGGCGTGGGGCCCAGGCCGGCTGCGTCATCGCGGCACCCGAAAGCCGATCGCCTTGGCAGGATGGCGGCGGCGCGCCATCCGGTCGGCCCATCGCACCACGGCGTCTGTTGGTCTCGCCAGCAGCGCGTTCATGGCGATCGCAAGCGGGAGGGCCTGCGCGACTTCCAGCCACTGGAGGCGCGAGAGCCCGGTCATCGCCACCACGACGCCGACGGCGACCTGCAGCAGGATCGTGGCCACGGCGGTGGTGATGGCCGGGGCCACCGGCTGGTCGAAGTCGATGCTCGACATCACTGCTCCGGCGGCCACGCCCACGGCCAGATACGCAAGGGTGAAGACACCCAGCGGGCTTCCGCTCATCAGGTCGCGGAGGTACCCGGCGGCCGCTCCCAGGACCGCCCCGGTCTCCAGTCCCCTGCGGATGCCGGAAGTCACCACGATCAGGAGGAGGAGATCCGGGCCGACGGGCAGGGGCAGGCGCGCGAGCCACGCCCCGTCAATGACCGCGGCCGCGGCGAGCAGCACCCCTGGGAGCACAATCCGCATCATCGTGCCGTCACCGATCGCTCCGGCCCTCGATGAGGATCAGCACTTCCTCCAGGTGGTCGAGGCGGACGGCGGGACGCACCGCGGCTTCCTGATACAGGGCGCCCTGTTCGCGGACCAGCGAAACGACGGTCCCCACCGGCAGACCCCGGGGGAACAAACCTGCCTGGCCAGCGGTGACCACGACCTCGCCGAGTGCGATCTCCCGGGCCCGGGAGAGGTATTTCAGCCTGAGAAGCGCCTGGCCCTGACCTTCCGCGACGCCGGCTTCGCGCGACTGCTGCAGGATCACGCCGACGGCGCTGCGCGCGTCGGTGATGAGCAGCACCTGGGCCGTGGTCGGGGTCACGGTGAGCACGCGGCCGACCAGCCCTTCGGCGCCGACCACCGGGTCGTTCCGCCGCACGCCGTCGAGAGCCCCCCGATCCACCAGGATGACGGAAAACCACTGCGAGCCGTCGCGGCCGATGACCCTGGCACCCAGGGCGCGGCCCGGAGACTGCTGACGGAACGCCAGGAGGCGCTCCAGCCGCTGCGTGGCCTGTGCCTGCTCCCGGAGGCGCGCGACGTCGCCTGACAGGCGCTCGACCTCTTCGCGCAGGCGGGTGTTTTCGGCACGCAGCCGGCCGATCTCGGTGTACAGCCGCCAGAATCGGGCCACCGCGTCGCCGGCTCGCGCAAGGACGCCCTGCGCGGGGGCCAGCACCGCCAGCAGCATCGACCCGATGGGGCCGACCGCGCGGCGCTCCGGCAGACGGACCTGCGACGTCAGCAGGACCAGCGCCGCCACCATGAGGATGGCCACCAGCACGACCCGCCGTCTCACCGTGCGACCTCCCGCCGGCTCATCGGGTGCGGCCCGATCACCCGCGCTTCGAGGGGATCAGGACCTTCTTGAGGACCTCAATCTCTTCGAGGGCCCGCCCCGTCCCCATGACCACCGCGGCCAGGGGATCGTCGGTCAGGGACACCGGCATGCCGGTCTCCTCGGCCAGCAGGCGGTCCATCCCGCGCAGCAGCGCGCCGCCCCCTGCCAGGATAATGCCCCGTTCGAAGATATCGGCCGCCAGTTCGGGGGGCGTGCGCTCGAGCGTCTGCTTGACCGCTTCGACGACGGCCTGGACCGGCTCAGCCATCGCCTCGCGGATCTCCGCGCTGGTCATCCTGACGGTGCGCGGGAGACCCGAGACCAGATCGCGGCCGCGGACGTCCACCGCGCCCTCCTCGCGGCCGGGGAAGGCGGACCCGATGGCAATCTTAATCTCCTCGGCCGACCGTTCGCCGATCAGCAGGTTGTAGGCGCGTCGCGCGTACTGGATGATGGCCTCATCACACTCGTCGCCGGCGATCCGGATCGACCGGCTCGTCACGATGCCGCCCAGCGCGATGACCGCCACCTCGGTGGTGCCGCCGCCGATATCGACGACCATGCTTCCGATCGGTTCCGACACCGGGAGCCCGGCGCCGATCGCCGCGGCCATCGGTTCTTCGATCAGGTAGGCGTCGCGCGCCCCGGCCTGGATGGTGGCGTCGACGACGGCGCGCTTCTCGACTTCGGTGCACCCAGAAGGGATGCCGACGATCACACGCGGCCGGATCCACATCCGGCCGTTGACCGCCTTGCGGATGAAGTAGGAGAGCATCGAGGCGGTCGTGTCGAAGTCGGCGATCACCCCGTCGCGCAGAGGCCGGGTCGCCACGATGTCTCCGGGTGTCCGGCCGATCATCCGCTTGGCTTCTTCGCCCACGGCCAGCACCTGACCGTCGCCGACCCGCTTGGCGATCACCGAAGGCTCGCGCAGCACGATGCCCTCGCGCCGCACGTAGACCAGGGTGTTGGCCGTCCCGAGGTCGACCCCCATGTCTCGACCAAACCGCGACAACAATCCGTCCAGCATCTGCCTACCCTCCCGGCGCGAGATTTACCCGGCCACCGCGCCGCGTTCGCGCAAACTCACAAAGCGTCCATCGCCAATGATGATATGATCCAGCACCTCGATGCCGACCACCCGTCCGGCCTCCCGCAGGCGCTCCGTGATGCGCAGGTCGTCTCCACTGGGCTCGGGGTTCCCCGAGGGATGGTTGTGGACCAGGATGATGGCGGCCGCGCTGCGGCGGATGGCGTCCTTGAAGACCTCCCGCGGGTGGATCGGCGCGGAATCCAGGCCACCGACGGCCACGACGGCCACATCGAGGACCTCGTGCCGCGCGTTCAACAGGACGACGCGAAAGTGCTCCCGGTCCAGGTGGCGCATCTCGGCGCCTACCAGCACCGCCACATCGCCGGATGTCCGTATGGCCGGACGGCGGGCCGGCGGAGCGGCCTGTGCGCGGCGTCCCAGTTCGAACGCGGCCAGGACCGCGGCGGCCTTGGTCGGCCCGATACCCGGCTGCCTGACGAGTTCCTCGGGCCGCGCCTGCCCCAGCGCGTCCAGCGACCTGAAGGTGCCGAGCAGGCGGGCGGCGAGTTCGGCGGCGCTGATCTGGCGGGTTCCCGTACCCAGCAGAATCGCCAGCAGTTCGGGCGATGACAGCCCTCCCGCGCCGCTGCGCAGGAGCCGCTCCCTGGGTCGGTCCTCTGGGGGAAGCACTTTGGCGGACAGCGGGCCAGCCACCAGCATCAACGCTCCGGTCCCGGCGCTGTGAGGGAAGCCGCGGCGCGCCCTGACCGCGGGCGGCGGGCCTGACCGGAGCAGGTGGCGCCGCGTTAGAGTACGGGCATGCCCACTGCGACCAGCATGCGCCCCAGCAGCGCCAGCGGGAGACCCACGACGCCGAAGTAGTCTCCCTCCAGCCGCTCCACAAAGAGTGCCGCGCGGCCCTGAATGCCGTACGCCCCCGCCTTATCCATCGGCTCGCCGGTCGCCACGTACCGGAGGATCTCCTCGGTCCGCAGCGGCCGGAACCGCACGGCGGTGGTCGCGTCCTCCGCGAGGGTCACCGCGCGGCGGCCGTGAGCCACGACGACGGCCGTGGTGACATGATGCGTGCGGCCGGAGAGGCGGTGCAGCATCTCCTCGGCTTCACGAGGAGTCGCCGGCTTGCCCAGGACGACCCCGTCAACCACCACCATCGTATCGGCGGCGATGACCACCGCGTCCGGCTTTGCGTCGGCAGCCCGCCGCGCCTTGTCCTGCGCGGCACCCCGGGCGCGTGCCCTGACGGCGTCGAGGGTCCACCCCGGACCGCTCGCACCCGGGCTCGCCGGAACGACTCCCCGCGTTTCGTCCTCCCCCGCTGGGAGCCAGACCTCAAAGGTCAGGCCGACCTGGCGAAGGAGCTCGGCGCGCCGGGGAGAGGCGGAAGCCAGCACCAGAGGCGGCACCCCGTCCCCTACAGGAGCCGAAACACTCACATCACGGAAAGTATAGCAGTCGATGCAGGGGGCTACAACAAGCGGTAAATCCAGACCGCGACGATCACTCCAAGCACCATGGCCAGGTTGAGCCGCAGCAACCCGCCCAGGGTGATGCTGAGGAACCGGAGGTTCAACGTCACCGGGGGGTCGACCCCCACGCGCACCTCACGGGCCAGGAAGCCGAGCACCGGGTAGCCCACCACGGCCTCGGCGATGACGCTCCCCAGCACGCCTCCGGACACCACGACCATCAGCAGCACCCACCACGGATTTCGGACGCGACGGGCCACCAATCACCCCCGAGGCCGGACGACGGTCGTGCGGACGTCCGCTAGTCGACGTACGCCTGGACGGCCGGCGCGGCCTTAGCTTTTGGGGCGACTAGGCGCGCCAGCCAGATGCTGATCTCATAGAGCGCGTAGGTTGGGACCGCCATGAGCATCTGGGAGACGACGTCGGTCCCCGGTGTCAGCACGGCCGAGAGGGTGACGATCCCCACGATGGCATACCGGCGGCCGGCGGCCAGCGCGGCCGGCGTCACGAGCCCCAGACGGGCCAGGAACAGGATCACGATCGGCAATTGGAACACAAACCCGAACGCCAGCATGAACGCCATCAGGAACGATAGGGCGGGCGAGACGGCCAGCATCGGCTTCAGCGTCTCGGTCTGGTAACTGAGGAGCACTTTGACCCCGACGGGCATGATCACGAAGAGCCCGAACGCGCCGCCCGCCGCGAACAACACCAGCGAGGGGGGCAGCAGTCCCATCACGACGCGCTGCTCGGCGTGGGTGAGTCCCACCGCGATGAACGACCAGAGCTGATAGAGGATGACCGGCGCCCCGATGAACACGCCGATCAGCAGGGCGATCTTCAGCCGGATGAACAGGGCTTCGGCCGGGGCGAAGAACACCACGTGGTCAACCTGCAGCTGGCGGATCAGGAAGTCCAGCACGCGGTCGACGAACAGCCAGCCGATGACCGAGCCGACGCCGAGCGCCGCAAATGACTTGAGGAGCCGCGTGCGCAGCTCCTCGAGATGCTCGACGATGGTCAGCGGCCGGTCTTCCATGGCGACCTACGCGCCGGGCTTCGTCGGGTGCGTGTCCTTGGTCGTGTCCTTCACCTCGTCTTCCACATCGCTGACGGCCTTGCGAAACTCCTTGATCGTCCTGCCCGCTGCGGCGCCGAGCCCGGCCAGCCGGCTGGCCCCGAAGAGCAGGAGCAGGATCAGGAGAATGATCAGCAGCTCCATCGGGCCCACATTGCCGATGATCGCGGGAACCACATGTGGCATCATGGTCGGATACCTCCGTTGCTCATTATAGACCCACCGGGCAGATCAGGGCCACCCGTGCCCGCCCGTACGACGGCGGGCGTCAGTCGGCGGTTGAGACCTCCGGGCGTCCGCCCGCTTCCTGGCGGCGGCCCCGGGCCGCGAGCGCCGCGGCGATCCCGGCCACCACCAGGAGCGTCACGCCGACCCTCACGGCCAGGCTCGGTGTGGCCCGGATGACCTGCAGCACCTCCAGGCCGGCCCGGACGACCTCAGCGACCCCGCGGGAGCGCCTGCCCGGGTGCTGTCGCAGACGGGTCCGGAGTTGGTGGGTGGCGCCGCCGATGCGCTGGTGCAGGTCGGCTAGCTCTCGCGTGGGAACAGGCTCCGCAGCCACCGGATTTCCTCTGCGACCTGCGCTGACCAGGCCGCCTGTCGGCGCCGGACGCGCCGGATCCCTGCCCAGACCAGCACGGCGGTCGCCGCCAGCATGACCACCAGCACGATCAACGCGGCCAGCCATCCCGGGAGCCAGATGTCCAGCACCAGGATCAGGGTCACAATCGCCACGAAGATCGCCAGCGCCCCCAGGACCAGGGCCGCCCCGATCATCACCGCTGCCCGGGCGACGTCGCGGCCCATGCCTCGCAGGTGTTCGCGAATCGCCCGGCCGTAGAGCTGGATCAGCAGCGCGACGTCGGCGATCAGCCGCCGGACGAGTTCGCCGGTGGGCTCGGATGCCGCCATGGCACGGCCCTCCTTGGAGCGGCAGGGGACGGAAGCGACTCCGTCCCCTGCGGTCATCTCGCGGGAGGTGGGTTCCGCCGGGACTACTGGCTAACCTTCAGGTCCCCCACCATCTCGGAGTGATAGGTGCACTGCATCTTGTACGTGCCCGGCTTGTCGATCTTCACCTTGAACTTACTCTCCTGCCCGGCATTCACCACCATGTCGGT
>JACQHU010000089.1 GCA_016198805.1 Armatimonadota bacterium | reverse complement strand
CGGTACTCGCGTGCCAGGAATGCCATCGCGCCCTCGCGGATAGCCTCCGAGATAGACCGCATCTCCGGCGTGCCGGGATCACGCCTGCGCACGCGCGCTGCCAGCAGAATCGCATAGACCAGACCCAGAGCGCCGGCGATGGGTCCCCACCACAATGCCTCCATCGGTCTCCCCTCACCTCCACCGGTGGTGTTCGGGCGGCCAGGATGGATCAGCCACCCTCTGTGCCCTGCACGACAAACAGCCTGACAAACGTCCGGATCGCATACCGGTCGGTCATGCCGGCCAGGAAATCACATACCGCCCTGGCCGCCGGCTCGTCCCCGCCCGGCTGGAGATCGGGCGGCAGGGCCTCCGGGTGGGCCAGAAAGTGCTCGAACAGCAGGGTCAGAACGCGCCCGGCGCGCGCGGCTTCCTGGGCGGCCTGGGGACTGGTGTATACCCGCTCGGCCAGGAAGTCCTTGAGCCCGTTGAGGGCTTCCCGGATGGGCGGGGAGATATCGATGACCTCGGCCCCGCCGCTGGTCTCCACGATGTCGCGGACGATGGCGTCCAGCCACCGGCCCCGGGTCGCGCCGAGCACCCTGGTCACCGCCTCCGGCACCTCGCCTTCCTTGATCAACCCCGCGCGCACCGCGTCGTCGGTGTCGTGGTGGAGGTACGCCACCCGGTCGGCCAGCCGCACGACCTGACCCTCCAGCGTTGAGGGAATGCCCGCCTCGTCCCCAGGGGCCTGCAGGTCGCGCAGACCCTTGGAATGGCCGCCGATCCCATCCCTGACCTCCCAGGTCAGGTTCAGGCCGGCCATACTGGTCCCATCGGCGCGGCGACGCTGCTCCAGCGCCTCCACGACGCGCAGGCTCTGCCTGTCGTGCCGGAACCCTCCCCACGGCGCCATCGCGGTATCCAGCGCTGCCTCGCCGGCATGCCCGAACGGTGGATGCCCCAGATCGTGCGCCAGCGCGATCGCCTCGGCGAGGTCCTCGTTCAGCCGCAGCGCCCGCGCGATCGTCCTGGAAATCTGCGCGACCTCCAGCGTGTGCGTGAGCCGCGTCCGGTAGTGATCGCCCTCGGGCGCCAGAAACACCTGGGTCTTGTGCATCAGGCGCCGGAACGCCTTGGAGTGCAGGATGCGGTCGCGGTCGCGCTGGAATGCCGTGCGGAGGTCGTCCTCCGGCTCGGGCTCCGCCCGACCCCGGAAGGCCGCTGCCCGGGCCGCGCGGGGATGCAGCGCGGCCGCCTCCCACTGTTCGGTGCGTTCGCGCGGCCGCACGCGGCTAGACGTCCTTTGCCGCTCTCATCCGCTCCTTCAGCACCGCCTGGGCCGCCGCCAGCCGGGCCACGGGCACGCGGTAGGGCGAGCAACTGACGTAGTTCAGGCCCAGACGGTGGCAGAACTCCACCGAGGCCGGATCGCCGCCGTGTTCGCCGCAGATACCGACTTCGAGATCGGGCCGCCGGGCCCGACCGCGCGTCACGGCGATCTCCATGGCCTCGCCCACGCCGGGGCG
>JACQHU010000086.1 GCA_016198805.1 Armatimonadota bacterium | reverse complement strand
GGTAGTCACCCGCAGTCCGTGGGCCCGCAGCGCCGCCACGAAGGCGTCGCACAGGGGCTCGGCATGCTCGGGCCGCGCCGCCCTGACGAACGACGGCCGCCGGCCGCCGCTGGTATCGCCGTACAGGGTGAACTGTGAGACGGCCAGGACCTCGCCGCCGACATCGAGGACCGAGCGGTTCAGTTTCCCGGCCTCGTCGTCGAAGATCCGCAGATGGGCAACTCTGTCCGCCAGCGTCCTGGCGTGCTGCGGCCCGTCCTCTGCCGCGACCCCAAGCAGCACCACGAGGCCGTGGCCACTGGTGGCCGCGACCTCATCCCCAACGCGCACCGACGCGCGCTGTACCCGCTGAACGACCGCCCGCATCAGGACGTCGTGGCGGCGGTGATGACCACCTCACGAACCGCAGCAGCGACCGCGCGGTTGTCCTCGACGATGTTGTAGAAGAACGGGGACAGGCGCACCACGCCCGGCCGGGAATCCACGATGATACCCTGCCGGCGCAGCGCGGCCACCGTGGCCGGTGGGTCGGGCACCGGGACCGTCACGATCCCCGCATGCCGCGTCAGGTCCGGCGGGACCCGGGACGGCAGACCGACCTGCCGGAGGCGTGCGACCAGGTCGCCGACCAGGTCGAGTTGCCTCGCCCGCAGCCGGTCGCCCCCGATCTCGAGCACGATGTCCAATCCAGCGTCGGCCGCGTACAGCGCCGCCACCGACGGGGTCCCGCCCTGGAACCCGCGGGCATCCGGCGCCGGCTCGAAGACGTCGGTGCGAAAGGCAAACTGCTCGCGGTGAGCAAACCAGCCGACATCGTTGGGATGCAGCCGGTCGTGCAGGTCCCGCTTGACGTAGAGGAAGGCGAATCCCGGACCGCCCAGCAGCCACTTCAGGCTTCCCGTCACCAGGAAGTCGATCCCCAGCGCATGCACGTCGGTGGGCACCTGGCCTGTGGCCTGGTACGCGTCGATCAGGCACAGGGCGTCCCTGGCGTGGGCGATCTCCGCGATGGCGGCGACGTCCTGCAGATAGCCGCTGGTGAAATAGACGTGTGAAGCGACCACCAGTTCCGTGCGGCGGTCGACCGCGGCGGCGTACTCGTCAGGAGGAACCGCCAGCCCCTCCGGACGGCCCAGCAGCACCGGCTGCACGCCCGATGCCTGCTTGGCCAGCCACTGATAGACAGTCGTGGGGAAGTCGAGCCGGCTCATGATGACCCGGGGCCGGTCACGGTAGGCGAACGCGCTGGCGACCGCGGTCAGCGCCGCGGTGATCGACGGAAACAGGGCGATCTCGTCCGGTGAGGCCCCGATCACCCGCGCGCACCTGGCGCGCAGCGCCTCCATCGTCTCCCACCACGGCCCGTACCAGGCCGCCGCGCCGTGCTCGTGCCACAGGGCCAGGAAACGCGCGACCGCCGCTTCGACGCGCACGGAGAGGGCGCCCAGAGAGCAGGAGTTGAAGTAGATCGAGGAACGGAAAATCGGAAACTCGGTCCGGTACCGCTCCCAGTCCGGGGCGGGCGCGGCAGAATGCTGGGGCTCCATTGGGGTCATCTACACGCTCCTCGCCGGAGCCAGAGCGCGCAGCCGGCGCCGCACGTCCTCCAGGGTCTCCAGCCGTTTGGGATAGGCGAACCGCACCCGCTGGCGTCCGGCAGCCGGATCGCTGTAGAAACTGCTGCCCGGGACGGCGCCCACGCCGCACCGCTCGACCAGCGTGCGGCAGAACGTGACGTCGTCTGGGCTCCCGAACGCGCTGATGTCGGTCATGATGTAATAGGCGCCCCTGGGCACAATGCACCGGAACCCGGCCTGGGCCAGGATCTCCAGCAGCGCGTCGCGCTTGGCCCGGTACATGTCGCTGAGACCGCGGTAGTACTCCCTGGGGAAGTGAAGCGCCACCACCCCGGCCTCCTGCAGCGGGGCCGCCGCGCCCACGGTCAGGAAATCATGGGCCTTTCGGACGCCATCGGAGATCGCCGGGTCCCCCGCGATCACCCAGCCCACGCGCCAGCCGGTCACGCTGTAGGTCTTCGACATGCTGTTGATGGTCACCGTCCGCTCGAACATCCCGGGCAGCGACGCGATGCTGATATGGGTCGCGCCGTCGTAGATGATGTGCTCGTAGACTTCGTCGGTGATCGCCAGCGCGTCCCATTCCTGGCAGAGCGATGCGATAAACTCCAGTTCCTCTCGGGTGAAGACCTTGCCGGTCGGATTGTGGGGCGTGTTGACGATGATGGCGCGGGTCCTGGGGCCGAACGCGGCCCGCAGTTCCCCACGGTCGAAGGGCATCTCCGGATCGTCCAGGTTCAGCCGGACGTAGCGCAGATGGGCCCCGGAGAGCAAGGCGTCGGGGCCATAGTTCTCATAGAAGGGCTCGAAAATCACCACCTCGTCGCCGGGCTCGATCACCGCCAGCAGCGTCACCATCATGGCCTCGGTGGCGCCACAGGTCACGGTAATGTGCCGGTCCGGATCGACCGACAGATCGTTGGCCCACGCCGCCTTGTGCGCGATCGCCTGCCGCAGCCGCGGCGACCCCCAGGTGATCGCGTATTGATTCCAGCCCGCCCGCAGGGCCTGCGCCGCCGCCTGGATCAGTTCCGCCGGCGCGTCGAAGTCCGGGAACCCCTGGGCCAGGTTGATGCCGTCGTACAGGTTGGTGATGCGGGTCATCTCGCGGATGACCGATTCGGTGAACAGACCCACGCGGGTCGCGGTCGTGCGCTTCACTGATCCCCTCCGAGGATGGCCTGTGCCCTAGGTGTGCACCACCCGGGCGACGCTGAAGACCTGCGGCACTTTCTCGATCTTCCGCATCACGGCGTGGAGCTGCCCCATGTTGCGGATGTCCAGCACGACGTTGGTCACGGCCACCTTGTCCTTGCGCACCCTCGAGTTGGCCGACAGAATGTTGGTCTTGGTCTCGGCAATGGCCGCGGTGATGTCGCTGAGCAGACCCACCCGGTCAAAGGCCTCGACCTCAACTTCCACCTGATAGGGCCCCTCCTGGGTGGTCTCCCACTCCACCTCCAGCAGGCGCTCGGGATGGTTGCGCAGGAAGGCGATGTTGGGACAATCGCTCCGGTGGATCGTCACGCCCCTGCCGCGCGTGATGTAGCCGACCACACGGTCGCCGGGCAGCGGCGTGCAGCACCGGGCGAAGTGCATCAGCACGTTGTCCACCCCGCGGACGCGCACACCGTGGGGGACGCCGGCCGGCGCCGGGGGCGGGGCGGGCGCCGCCTCTTCCTGCGCCGGCGCTTCCTCGCCCCGGAGGGCCTGAGCCACCTGAAGCAGCGAGAGATCGCCGTTGCCGACCGCGGCGAGGAGTTCCTCCTCCGACGGCATGCCGAACTTCTGCGCCACGTCCTTCAGGCGCTCCGGCTTCATGGAGG
The DNA here is from genome assembly GCA_016198805.1 of Armatimonadota bacterium. Classification (GTDB taxonomy): domain Bacteria; phylum Sysuimicrobiota; class Sysuimicrobiia; order Sysuimicrobiales; family Humicultoraceae; genus JACQHU01. Next base: position 5,626 of record JACQHU010000086.1, on the reverse strand, counting down.
CCGCGACGGCGCCGGTGCGCCGGAGCTGGTGCTCGAGCATCTCGCGGCCGCGCGCCACGTTCTCCTGATGCCGTTCCTTCTTGAACCATTGCTTGATCTTCGACCGGGCGTTCGTAGTGGCCACGAAGGCCAGCCAGTCGCGGCTGGGACCGGGGCTGGACTTGTTGGTCACGATCTCCACGATGTCGCCCGTCTGCAACTTGTGTGACAGCGGGATCAGCCGGCCGTTGACCTTGGCGCCGACGCAGTGATGCCCGACATCGGTGTGGATCCGGTAGGCGAAGTCGATGGGGGTGGCGCCGGCCGGCAGGTCGATGACATCGCCCTTGGGGGTGAACACGAAGACCTCGTTCTGGAACAAGTCCAGCCGGACCGACTGGACGAACTCCCGCGCGTCCGCCAGGTCCTGCTGCCACTCCAGCAGTTGTCGCAGCCAGGCCAGCTTGCGGTCGACTTCCCGCTCCTGCGCCGTGCCTTTCTTGTACTTCCAATGCGCGGCGATGCCGTGCTCCGCCTCGTGGTGCATCTGGTGAGTCCGGATCTGGATCTCCAGCGGCTCCCCTTCGTAGATGACCGCCGTGTGCAACGACTGGTAGCCGGTGGTCTTGGGGTTAGCGATGTAGTCGTCGAACTCGCCGGGAATCGGCTTCCACAGGGAGTGGATCACGCCCAGCGCCGCGTAGCAGTCCTTCACATCCTCGAGCAGCACCCGAACGCCCAGCCGGTCGTAGATGCGGGCGATGGGGTGGCCCGCGTACTTTGGCCGCTGGAGCTTTCGCCAGATGCTGTAGATGTGCTTCGGCCGGCCGGTGATGTGCCTGGGATCGATCTTGATGCCGGCCCGCTGCACCTCGCGGTGGAGCGCCTCGCAGACCCGCTCCACCAGGATCTGCCGAGCGCTCTCCGCCTGCGCCAGTTCCCGCGTGATCTCACCAAAGGTTTCCGGTTCCAGTTCCTGGAACGCCAGGTCCTCGAGTTCCTTCTGGAGGCTGCCGATGCCCAGGCGCTCGGCCAGCGGGGCGTAGATGTCCAGCGTCTCCTGCGCGGTGCGCCGGCGCTTCCACTCCGGCAGCGGCGCGATGGTCCGCATGTTATGCAGCCGGTCGGCGAGTTTGATGAGCACGATGCGGATGTCGTTGGCCATGGCCAGGAACATCTTGCGCAGGCTCTCCGCCTGACGTTCCTCCCGGCTCTGCCACTCGATCTTGCCCAGTTTGGTGACGCCGTCGACCAGGGTGCCGATCTCCTGGCCGAACCGTTCCTGCAGCTCCGCGTGCTCGACCCCGGTGTCCTCTAGGACATCGTGCAACAGCGCCGCGGCCACCGTGGTCGGGTCGAGGTGTAATCCGGCCAGGATCGTTGCCACGGCCACCGCGTGCATGACGTAGGGCTCCCCCGACGCGCGAGTCTGGCCTTCATGCGCGCGCGCGGCGGCCAGGTACGCCTCCCGCACCAGGTCCAGATCAGCCTTGGGAAAGTTCTGCCGCAGGGTCGCAATCAGACCCTGGACCTCAGGGGGAAGGTCCTGGAAGCTGCTCGGTTGTCGGAGCAGGTCGAGCCACTTCACCGGGCCGTCTCCGTCGAAACCGTATTCGTATAGGGTTCGTGCCCATTCTGTCCAGCCCTGCCGCCGCTAACCGCCGGCCAGATCGGCCAGGATGCGCGACGCGGGCCCCATCGCCCACGCCCGGAGATCGGCCAGGGCGGCGCGGGCCCGCTCACCTTCACGGTACCGCAATGAGCGCCGCAGGTCTACGCGGCTGTCCAAGCCCGCCAGCGAGTACCGGGCCGACTTCCCGGTCCCTTCGCGGGCCACCACGCCCGCCTCTTCCAGCACCTCCAGCGACGCGTCCAGCACCGCGGGCGGCAGCGCCCACCGGGGCTGGTCGGCTCCGTCCTCGGAGCGCGTCCAGGCACGACCATACGCCACAAGCGCGCGGTAGCACTTCACCAGCAGGTGACGCGACGGAAAGCGGGCGTCCAGGTCTGCCTCTGAGGCCAGGAACGCCTCAGGGCCGTAGGCCAGTTCGATCACGGCGGTCCGACCGCCAAACCCGGCCGCAGCAAGTTCCTCCGAGGCCAGGAGCCTGTCGGGATGGAGGCCAAATGCCGCGACCCTCGCCACGTCGGGAGGGATCGCCGGATCGGACAGATGGCACCCCGCGACCAGGACGGTAATCCGGCCTGCAGCGAACAGATCTTCCAGCACCCGCCGGAGTGGAATGGGAAGGCCGGCGTGGTAGTACGCGATGCGGGAGGCGGCCTCGGGATACCGGTCCCGAAGGCTCCGGGCCGCGACCACGCAGTCCTCCTCGCCTGGCGCCAGCATCAGGGTTTTTTCGGGGCGCCCCTGACCGATCTGGATGTCGGGGGCGCCGGCCCGGCCGCGGCGGTCGACCACGCGCAGGTTGTCCCGGGGGGCTGAATCCGTCACCAGGCTCTCTCTGGCGAAGCGGCGCACAAGGTCGGACAGCAGAGGCGCGGCAACCGGACCTGCGATGAGTCTGACCGACTCCCCATGGCGCTCGAGGACCCGGCCCATCTCCTCCGGCGCCGTCAGGTGATCGCCCACGACCACGACAGCGCCTGCCTCCGGCAAGGCCTGATCCACCCAGAGTTCCGAGGCAAAGAGCACATCGAGAGTGCCGCGGCTGAGCGCATCGGCGATGCGGCCGGCCGCGGATGCGGCCAGCCCTGCGTGGACGGCTCCGGTGCGCATGCCGAGTTCACGCAACCAGGGTCCGGCCAGATCGTGCCAGGCATCAACAACGCCGGCGCGCGGCAGGACCACCAGGACGGGACGGGCGCCCTGCGCGAGCAGGGCCGTCGCGGCCATGATTGCGCCGGGCAGCAGCCCGCGGCCGGGACCGATCCGCGCCACCACCCGATGTCCGGCCAGCAGCCGGTCGACGATGGTGCGTGGTGCCGGCGATGGTGGACGCCCGCGGCACAGCGCCGAGGCCATCCGCTCGGCGAAGCCCGGACCGGCGGGCCACCGCGCCTTGAAATCCGAGGACTCTGCCTCTTCACGTGCCCAGGGAGCCTCGCGCTCGATGAGGATGTTGAGGCCCCACGCCCGATCACCGCCGCCGGTGACCGCAGTGGCCGTCGCCGCGTACCGGGCGCCGGCGTCGACGGCCGGCGCGAGCCGGGCGGCCAGAGCCGCGCGGAGGAATCCCACCTGCCGCCCATCGGGCAGCAGGACCTTGATCGCGTGGGGATCGCGGGGATTCTGCGGATCGCGCGCCAGCGGCAGCCGCATCCCCGGACGCACGGCCGGCAGCAGCGCCTGGCGGCCCTCGAAGGTCACGCCGACGACCTTCGTATAGAAGGCATCGGCCTCTTCGACCTCGCGGCGCCGCGGGCCCAGGTAGTCCTGCGCGCGGCTGAAGAGCCGGTCCAGGACCGCTCCGGTGTCGGTCGCCACCGCTTCCAGGTCGACGCCGGGGGTCTGCAGATCGGTCACGACCACCTGCAGGTCCTCTGCGTCACGCCAGCGGTTGATCTCCACGGTATATGCGAGATCAATGCGCGCCTGCGTGAACGCCAGCAGTTCTGCCCGGTCACCGTGGCGGAAGGCGATCCCTTCGACGGTCCGGACGCCGTCGCTGACCACAAGCCTGAGGTGCGTCCCGTCGCCGACCAGCCTGGTGCCTACCACGCGCAGCCCGTGTGTCATCAGGACGGGTTCGGGATTCCCGTTGCCGTGCGGCGCGAGCCGCTCCAGTTCTGCCGCCAGCGGCGGCGTGAGGGCCTCCAACGGCACCTCGGCATCGATGATGGTCACCGGCTGGAGGTCCTCGGGGCGCAGCCGCTCCCGGGCCACCTGGACGAACGTCTCGGTAAACTGCGGGACGGCGTCGGCTGCCACCGTCAATCCGGCGGCCATGGCGTGCCCGCCGTAGGCGAGCAGGCGTCCGGCCGCCGCATGCAGCGCCTCGACCAGGTGGAACGGGCCGATGCTTCGCGCCGAGCCGCGGCCCACGCCATCCTCTAGCGCGATGAGCACGGTGGGGCGGTAGTACCGTTCCACCAGTTGCGATGCCACGATGCCGATCACCCCCGGGTGCCATCCGGAGCGCGCCAGCACCATCGCCGGGTGCCGGTCGAGCCCGGCCTGCTCGATCTCGGCTATGCAATCGGCCAGCACCGTATCGCAGAGGGCCCGGCGCTCCTGGTTCAGCCGGTCGAGCGCTTCGGCCAGCTCGCGGGCCTCAGCCGGATCATCGGTCAGCAGGAGGCGCACGGCGGCCCGGGCGTGGGCCAGCCGTCCCGCGGCATTCAGCCGGGGGGCCAGCCCATGCGAGAGGTCTCTTGTCCGCAGCGGCGGCCGCAGGCCCGCGATTGCCGCGAGCGCCTCGATGCCGGCGATTCCGGTCCTGGCCAGCTGGTCCAGACCCACGGCGACCAGGATGCGGTTGTCTCCAAGCAGGACCACGACGTCCGCGACGGTGCCGAGCGCGGCAAGGCCCAGAAGGTCATCGGGCGCCTGGCGGCCGCCCATCGCCTCGTAGAGCGCGCGGCAGGCCTGGTAGGCGAGACCGGCCGCGCAAAAGTCTCCCGCCGGGGGTGGGTCCTGGCGCTTCGGGTCCACGAGTGCCGCGGCGTGCGGCAGCACATCCAGCGGCTCATGGTGGTCCAGGATGACGAGATCGACGCCGGCGGCCTGCGCCGCCTCGGCCGCGTCTGTCGCCGTCACCCCACAGTCGGCGGCCACCACCACGCGTGCGCCCTGCGAGGCCAGCGCCACAACGGCCTCCGGCCGCAGGCCGTACCCTTCCGTCCGCCGGTCCGGGATAAAGAAGTCGACCACCGCGCCCAGATCGCGCAGCGCCCGGACCAGCATCGCCGTGGCGGTGATGCCGTCGGCGTCGTAGTCGCCGTAGATCACGATCGGCGCTTGCTCGCGCACCGCCCGGGCCAGACGATCGACGGCCCGGTCCATGTCTTCGAGCGTGAACGGATCGGAGAACCGGTCGAGGCCAGGCGCCAGGAACGCCGCGGCGGCGGCCGGTGAGCGCAGGCCGCGGTTGATGAGCACCTGGGCCGCGACGGCGGAGACCCCCAGGGCGTCGATCAGGGCGCGCTGACCGACCGGGTCGGCCGGCGCCACCTGCCAGCGCGCCGCGGGCGGCCAGAGGGGCGCTACCATGGGCGCACGATCCGCATGGTCCTGCCCATCACTCTACCAGGGGGAAGCCGCGCGCACAGCCTGTGCCCTGCGGACGAGCCGCAGGAGAACCGCCGGTGCAGCCTACGATCGGCCCTCGGGGCGTTCGCCCGTCTGCGCCAGCCGCGCCTCCAGGTCGCGCACGCGCGCCTGCAGATCCCGGAGCCGCGCGCGCAGGTGTTGCTGGCCGATCACGCTGCTGGCAAGGACCAGGAACCCGCCGACGACGGCTCCACCAATGACCGCCAGCGCCAGGGTGGTCTTCAGCTCCCATACCAGGAAGCGCACGGTCACCTCGGCGGGATTGTAGAGCGCAAAGGCGGTCGCCAGGACCAGCAGGGCCAGGGCGAAGACGCCGAACGCGGACACGGCGCGGCCCTAGCGCCGCCGCGAGCGGCGCCGGCGGGATGTGGAACTGCCGGGGCGCAGTGCCGGCTGCGTGGGGTTCACGGCCGG
>JACQHU010000084.1 GCA_016198805.1 Armatimonadota bacterium | reverse complement strand
CGCGCCTGGCCGCCGGCAGCCGTATCGTCGCCGACTACATGTTCGCCAAGGACCGGCTCTTCGCGTCGCTCACGCTGTCCGGCGCCGAACTGGCGCTCTATGAGGCGGTCTACAACCTGGTGGCGCCGCACGCGCCGCGGCCAGCTGCGGTGGTCCATCTGCGCGCCGCACTGCCGACCCTGCTGCAGCGGATCGCAGCCAGGGCCCGGCCGTTCGAGCGCGACCTTCGCCCGGAGTACCTGGAGAGGCTCGCGGCCGCGTACGACGCGTTCTTCGAGACCTACGATCAGGCTCCGGTGATTACCGTCGATACCGATCGACTGGAGCTGCGCGACGAGAGCAGCGTGGCCGCGGTGGCTGCGGTGGTCACAGACGCCTGCCAGACCCCGGTGGGAGGTATCCCGGTGCCTCCGGACGGAGGGGCGGGGTGATGAAGTGGTTCGTGGCCATGAGCGGGAACATCGGGTCTGGGAAATCCACCCTGACGACGCAGCTCTGCCAGCGTCTGGGGTGGCAGCCCTACTATGAGGTGGTCGATGAGAACCCGTACCTGCCCGACTTCTACGCCGGCATGGCACGCTGGAGCTTTCACCTCCAGGTGTTCTTCCTGACCCGCCGCTTCCAGCACCACCAGGAGATCCTGCGGGCGCCGCATTCGGTGATCCAGGACCGGACGATCTACGAGGATGTCGAGATTTTCGCGCGCAACCTGTACCTCCAGGGCCTGATGGACGAGCGCGACTTCCGGACGTACCATGACCTGTTTCATCTAATGCTGGAGTTCCTCCGGCCACCGGACCTGATCATCTACCTGCGCGCGCCGGTGGACCTGCTGCTCGATCGCATTCGCGCCCGGTCGCGGGACTTTGAACGAGCGATCCCGCCGGCCTACCTGGCCCAGCTGAATGAGCGGTACGAGGAATGGATCGCCCGGTTCATCCTTTGCCCCGTGCTGGTGCTGGACGCGGCCTCGGTCCACCTCGACAACCTGGAGACCGTCATCGAGGCAATGCAGCAGCGCCTGTCGTCACTTTTCCCTTTGAAGGAGATCCCGTCATGAGCGGGACGGGAATGACCGGGGCGCAGCCGCTGGGAAGGCCGACAATCCGGGTGGAGGAACTCGAGTCGACGAACGACCTGGCCCGCCTCCTGGCGGCGGCCGGCCTGCCGGAGGGGACCGCCGTGGTGGCCTCCCGCCAGACGAGGGGTCGGGGCCGGTTCGGGCGCGCGTGGGTCTCGCCGCACGGCGGCCTGTGGTGTTCGATCCTGTTGCGGCCAGTGGCAGCGTCCGGCTGGGGCCGGCTCAGCCTGGCGATGGCCGTGGCGGTGGCTGAGGCGATCGATCAGGCCGCAGGGGTGCGCTCGAGGATCCGCTGGCCCAACGACATCCTGGTGGCGGGGCGGAAAGTCGCAGGCGTCTTGCTGGAGGGAGCGGCGGAGGCAGTGGTTGTCGGGGTCGGCATCAACGCCAACAATGCGACCGACACGATGCCTGCGGCGTTGCGGACGATGGCCGGGTCACTTCGCGAACTCGCCGGCAGGACGGTGTCGCTTGAGGCGCTCTTCGAGATCTTGCTGGCGCGGGGTGCGGGATGGTATGAGATCTGGGCGCAGGGAGGGCCGGAGGTGATCGACGCCTGGTCGGCGCGGGACGCCACCCGGGGCACCCGCGTCGCCGTGGACACCCCCGCAGGCAGGCTGGCCGGCGTCGCCGACGGTGTCGACGGCGATGGGGCTCTGCGGATCGTGCTCGAAGGCGGTGAGGTTCGCCGAGTGCTGGCCGGCGATCTGTACCCGACCGGTCGCGCCGCGGAGCAGGAAGCCCCGCGCTAGCGTCAAAGCCAGCCCCCATCATGGACCGCTCCCGTCACGTCGTCAGCGTCAGCCTCGGCTCGAGCCGGGGGGATCACCGGTTCGAAACTGAGATATTGGGGCAGCGATTCATCATCGAGCGGATCGGGACGAACGGCGACTACCAGCTCTTCTGCAGGCGGTTGCGCGAACTCGACGGCAAGGTGGACGCCATCGGCCTCGGCGGCATCAACCTGGCCCTGGTCGCCGGCGGCCGGCGGTACTACATCCGCGATGCCGTGAGGGCGATCCGGGGGATGCGCACGCCGGTGGTCGACGGGCTCGGCATCAAAGAGTCATGGGAACGGCATGTCATCCTCCACATCCTGCCGTCGGAGGTCGGGCTGACGCTACGCGGCCGCCGGGTGTTGCTGGTCGCGTCGGTGGACCGATATGGCATGGCCGAGGCCTTCACGCAGGCCGGCGCCGATGTCATCTTCGGCGACCTGATGTTCGGTCTTGGAATCCCAATCCGCCTGCGTGGGCTCACCACCATCAAGGTGCTGGCGGCTATCCTCCTTCCGATCCTCACGCGGGGGCCGTTCACCTGGCTGTATCCCACCGGGAAGAAGCAGGAGCAGATCGTTCCGAAGTACGGGCCCGTCTACCGGTGGGCCGAGATTCTGGCCGGGGATTTCCACCTCATCCAGAAGCATATGCCGGATGACCTCTCCGGAAAGACCATCCTGACCAACACCGTGACCGCCGCGGACGTCGAGGCCCTCCGGCAACGCCGCGCCGCGCTGCTGGTCACGGTGACGCCGGAGATGGGCGGTCGATCGTTCGGGACCAACGTCCTGGAGGCGGTCCTGGTGGCCCTGTCGGGCCGGCGTCCGGAAGAGTTACGGCCGGCCGACTATCTGGAGTGGATGCGCCGGGCTGGGTTGCGCCCCCGCATCGAACGCTTCGCGCCCGCGGGCGCGCAGGGGTGAGCGGGAGCGGCGCGAATGATTGAGATCGAGGACGCGAATGGATCGAGGACGCGAATGATGTCGATTGCGGAGTCACGACGAATCGCGCTTGACGGCATATGGCAGCGTGGGTATACTTCGTTGTAGTCCGTTTCCGACCGCCGTGGCATTTGTCCGGCGGTCGGTATCCGTTGTAAGGTCGGGTTGCTGAATGAAGAACCACAAGAATCGCAAGCCCACCGATGGCGAGAAACAAACCATCCTGACCAGGGCCGGGCTGCGCAAGCTGGAAGAAGAGCTCGAGCACCTGAAGGGAACCCGGCGGAAGGAAGTCGCCGAGCGGATCAAGCAGGCCAAGGCGTTCGGTGACATCCACGAAAACGCCGAATACGATGACGCGAAGAACGAGCAGGCCTTCGTCGAGGGGCGCATCCTGCAGATTGAGCAGATGCTGCGCAACGCCCATCTCATCGACGACGCGCCCGCCAATTCCGACACGGTGTCGGTGGGCTGCACGGTGCGCCTCAAGGATCTGAGCGCGGGGGGCGAGCTCAGGTATACGATCGTCGGTTCCGCGGAAGCCGATCCGCTGAGGGATCGGATCAGCAACGAGGCGCCGGTCGGCCAGGCCCTGATCGGGCGGAAGAAGGGAGACACCGTCACCGTCCGCGTGCCCGCTGGAACCCTCAAGTACACGATCCTCGAGATCAGCGGCTAGTCAGACCACCGGTCAAGTTGGGCACAGGTGAAGAGAGGGATGTCGGCGGCCTTGCCGCTGCCGCAGGTGGCTGGGAATTTGCCGGGACGCCGCGCCGTACTCTCGGATGAAGGGTCCGGATACCCCTGCCGTGCTTGCGGCGGGAAGCAGGAGTGAGGTTGTGCCAGACAGAATTCGTGACATGATGAGCAAGAGTTGGGGATCCTCTCACCCTCCGAAGACAGGAGAGTGCAGTGGCGATGTTTGAACGGTTCACCGAGCGCGCGCGACGCGTCATCATTCTCGCCCAAGAGGAAGCCAAGCGCCTCAACCACAGCGCCGTGGGAACCGAGCACATCCTGCTGGGGATCATCCGGGAGGGGGAGGGGGTCGCCAGTAAGGTCCTCGAGAGCCTGAACATCAGCCCGGAGCGCGTCCGGGCTGAGATCGAGGGCGCCATCGGGCGCGGCGAGCGGGCGCCGCATGAAGAGGTCGCCTTTACTCCCCGCGCCAAGAAGGTCCTCGAGCTGGCCCTGGACGAGGCCCGCCGCCTGGGCCACAACTACATCGGGACCGAGCACCTGCTGCTGGGGCTGATCCGGGAGGGCGAAGGGGTCGCGGCCCGGGTGCTGGAAGCCATGGGCGCCGACCTGGACCGGGTGCGCGCCCAGGTGGTCTACCTGCTGGGCGAAGAAGGGACGACCTCCTACACCAAGCAGGCGAGCAAGACGCCGACCCTCGACGAATTCGGCCGAGACCTTACCAAGCTCGCGCGCGACAGCAAGCTGGACCCTGTGATCGGCCGTGAGCGCGAGATCGAGCGGGTCATCCAGGTGCTCTCTCGCCGGACCAAGAACAACCCGGCGCTGATCGGGGAGCCCGGGGTCGGCAAGACCGCCATCACCGAAGGACTGGCGCAACGGATCGTCCGCGGAGATGTCCCGGAGGTGCTGCGGCACAAGCGTGTCGTGCAACTGGACCTGGCCGCGCTGGTGGCCGGCACCAAGTACCGCGGCGAGTTCGAAGAGCGCATGAAGAAGGTCATGGAGGAGATCCGCAAGGCCCAGGGCGAGGTCATCCTCTTCGTCGACGAGCTCCACACCCTGGTCGGCGCCGGCGCCGCCGAGGGGGCGATGGACGCCTCGAACCTGCTCAAGCCGGCGCTCGCGCGCGGCGAGCTGCACTGCGTCGGCGCGACCACGCTCGATGAGTACCGCAAGCGGGTGGAGAAGGACGCCGCCCTCGCCCGCCGCTTCCAGTCGGTCTACGTAACCGAGCCGTCGGTCGAGGACACGGTCTCGAT
>JACQHU010000005.1 GCA_016198805.1 Armatimonadota bacterium | reverse complement strand
GGCGTGGGCCTGCTGGTGTCGACCCTGGCCGTCTACTTCCCAGACGTCGCGGAGATGTACCAGGTCGGCCTGCTGGCGTGGATGTACCTGACGCCGATCATCTACCCGGAGGAGATCATCCCGGAGGCCTACCGCTGGTGGCTGATGACCGCCAACCCCATGTACCACCTGGTGCGCCTCTTCCGGCTCCCGCTCTACAGCGGCGCGTGGCCCGGCTGGGCAGACCTGGGGGCAGCCGCGGCGGTCGGCATCCTGGCCCTGGCGCTGGGATGGACGGTGTTCACGAGGAAGGCCGATGAGTTTGCCTATCGTGTCTAGCGCGCCGCCGGCGGGTGCGACGTCAATCGGGTCCGCGCCGGTGATCCGGGTCGAGGAGGTGTCGGTGCGCTACCGGGTGCCGCATGAGCGGATCACCTCGTTCAAGGAGTACGCGATTCGCCGCATGCGGGGCCCGCGTCTCGAATATCATGACCTCTGGGCGCTGCGAGAGGTCAGCCTGGAGGTCGCCGCCGGCGAGGTGGCCGGCATCGTCGGCCGCAATGGGGCGGGCAAGAGCACGTTGCTGAAGGTGGTCTCGCGGGTCGTGCGGCCGACGCGGGGGCACGTCCGGGTGACGGGGCGCGTGGCCCCCCTGCTGGAACTGGGGGCCGGGTTCCATCCGGAACTGACCGGCCGGGAGAACATCTTCCTCAACGGATCCCTGCTCGGCCGGTCTCAGCGGGAGATCCGCAACCGCCTGGACGAGATCGTGGCCTTCGCCGAACTAGGCGAGGTCATCGACGCGCCGCTGAGGACGTACTCCAGCGGCATGGTCGCCCGGTTGGGATTCGCGGTCGCCACGGCCTGGCAGCCCGAGATCCTGATCCTGGACGAGGTGCTGGCGGTCGGCGACGAGGCGTTCCAGCGCAAGTGCCGGCTGCGGATGGCCGACTTCTCGGCCAACGGGACGACCATCCTGCTGGTCTCACATAACGCCGCGACCGTCCGGGAGATCTGCCAGCGCGCGGTATGGCTGGACCACGGGGTGATCCAGGCGATCGGGGCAGCGGCTGAGGTCACCGAGGCCTACCGGCGCGCCGCGGCCGCCGGCACCGACTGACCTGATCCTGTGCGGGTGACCCCCCGGGTCCTGCTCCTCGTCACGACGTCGGAATGGGGTGGCGCGCAACACGCCGTCTGGCTCCTGGCCTCGCACCTGCGCGACCGATATGACGTGGGCGTGGCCTGTGCCCCGGGCGGCGAGCTAGTCGCGCGGGCTGGCGCGCTGGGTGTGCGTGTGGTGGAGATCCCCGAGTTCCAGCATGGGATTCTGCCCTGGCGTGAGGCGGCGGCCCTGCGCAGGCTTGAGCGGCTGCTGCGCACGCAGCGGTTCGACCTGGTGCATGTGCACAGCACGAGAGCCGGGTTCTGGGGACGGCTGGCCGCGCGGCGCGCCGCCGTTCCCGTGGTCCTCTTCACGGCCCACGGGTGGGCCTTCGCAGAAGGGCGGCCGGTCCCGATGCGAGCGCTGCTGGCCGCCGCTGAACGGATGGCCGCGCGGTGGACCACCAGGATCATCTGCGTGTCGGAGTACGATCGTCACGTGGCGCACCGATTCCGGGTCGGCCGGCCCGATCAACTCGTGGTCATCCGCAACGGATCGGCACCGGGGGACGCCCCGCCCCGGACCGGGCACGAGGTCCGCCGGGAACTCGGGCTCCCCGACGGTCCCATCCTGGCCTTCATCGGGCGGCTGGCCAGGCAAAAAGATCCCCTCACAGCGCTCCAGGCGTTGAGAGTCCTGCCTGAGGGCGCGTTGCTCATCGTCGGCGATGGGCCGTGGCGTGCGCGTGTGGAGGCCTTCGTCCGACGCCATGCGCTCGAACGCCGGGTGGTGGTGGCCGGCCTGCGGACGGACGTGCGGCGCCTCCTGGCGGCGTCTGACATCTTCGTGCTCCCGTCTCGCTGGGAAGGGCTGCCGTTTGCCGTCATTGAGGCCATGATGGCCGGATTGCCGGTGGTGGCCGCGCGAGTCGGCGGCCTGCCCGAACTGATCGAAGACGGGGTGACCGGGCTGCTGGTGCCTCCGGGCGATCCGCCCGCCCTGGCGGCCGCGCTGCGCCGCCTGATCGTCGATCCCGCCCTTCGCCGGCAGATGGGCAGCGCCGGACGCGAGAAGGCGCTGAGGGAGTTCACGCTGGAGCGGATGCTCCGTGAGACGGCCGCGCTCTACGATGCGCTGTTACGGTAGTTCTTCCCACGTCGCCACCCAGGCCACCACCGGCTGGCCGGCGGGCGCGTGGAGGCCCGGGGTGCCCAGGACCGCCGGGTCGTAGCGGATGATAACTGTGGCGGCGTAGTTGCGGAGGCTCAATCCGCGATCGGCCCCCAGCACGGCGCCCACGACGTCAACATGCCCGTCCTGCCCGACGTCGATCACCCGGCTGGCATAGACCAGGCCGTGCGCGCGCAGCCGCGCGCCCTCGGTCACCAGCAGTGCGCCGTCAAGCACCAGCAGCCCGGGCAGCGTTCGCGTGCCCGCAGAGTGCGTGATCTCCAGCAGCGCGCCCTGGCGGAGGTGCACCGTGCCGTCTGCGACCAGCGCGCCCTCGGCGATCTGGAGCCGCTCGCCCTCCTCGAGTAAGAGCCCCGCGGTGACCAGGACCACCCCGCGCAGCGGGCGCGGCTGGGGTCCGGCTTTCAGATAGGTCTGGATTTGCCGGAACTCGCGCGCCGAGTAGACGCTGTCGCGCTTGTGGGCCAGGTCGGCATCGCCCGCGTAGGCGCCCGCCGCCTCGTTGAGCGCGGCGTTGGCTTCATTCGCGGCGGCCCGGGCCCGGTAGTAGGCCTGGTCGACCTCGGGCAGGGACGGGATCGCCTCGGCCCGGAGCACGACGCCCTCGACGGAGATGCCCAGCGCCCGCAACTGCTCGACGTCCACCGGCTCCTGGTTCTGCCCTACCAGCAGGTCTGCGTCGCGGGCCAGGAGGAACCGGACCGGACCGGGTCGCAGGGCTCCATTCGCCGCAGGTCCCGCCGACGCATCGACAGGACCCGGTCCGGCGTCGAAGGTCGCCGAGGGCTCGTTGATCGATACATCGGTGGTCGCGAACCAGATGCCCCGGGCTGCGGCGATGTGCACCCACGGCCGGTCGCCGATACCTGCGCCGTACGGCAGGATGAACGTCGCCGCGGGCGGGTTCTCCAGCCTGACGACGCTCGCCCCATGAAGCGCCGCCAGCAGAGCGGGGGAAGCGAGGTACACTCGCGCGCGCAGCCGGCGCCTGGCTCCGCCCGCCTTGCCGGTGCTGATAATGTCGATGCCACCTCCAGGCTCGTCGGCCAGCGACACCGTGAACGCGCGCTCGAGTGGACCTCCGGGGAGCCGTTCCCTGTGCGCGGTGGGACGCCAGGAGCGGCCGGGAGAGTGGCCGTCCGGCGTCGTCGACTCCAGGATCGCCAGCCCGCGGTACACGCCCGCCTCGGCCGCGGCCAGCGCGGCCGCCGCGCGGTACCGCGCGCCGGCGCGGGACTGCTGCTGATCCATGTACCAGATGAACGAAGCCGACGACGCACCCACGGCCAGCATCAAGAGGAGCACGACCAGCAGCGCGATGCCCGACTCCTCGCGGGCTACCCGGCGGAGAAGGCCCCGGGCCATCACGGGTTCCTCGGGACCGCGGTGCCGCGGCCCTGCGCGGTGGCACGACCCCTGCGCACTTCGACCTCGATGGTCACCCCGCCGCCCACCTGCTCGACCGACATCCTGGTCACGCCCGTGGCGACCACCCGGGAGGTGGGCGCCGCCGGCCGGCCGGCCCCGGCCGGCCTGATCTCCCGGATCACCTCCTGGGTCGACGGCCGGTGGACGTAGATGATCGACGCCGGGCCGCCACCGGCGCCCGACGGCGACGCGGCGGTGATCGCCAGCAGCGGATCGCCGTCGTCGACAGCCACCTGGGGACGGACGACGACGCTGACGGTCTGGCTGGCCTCGCGGATGTCCTTCGCGATGATGTCGATCAGCGTATTGGCCTGGACCTGGGCTTCGCGCACCTCCTGCCCCCGGCGCCAGGTGGAGAGGCTGGCCACGAACAGCGCTCCGACCAGGCCCATGACGATCGCGCCCAGCGCCAGCATCAGCGCAATCTCCATCAGCGTGAAGCCGGCTGACCGGCGGGTCATGGCTGCCCGAGGAACTCGCACGCCGCCGACACGTGACGGTAGGTCGTCAGGGTGACACTGCGCTGCTGCCGTTCCTGGCTCCACGACACGGTGGCCGTGAGTTCCCACAGGCTGCCCCCGGGCAGGCGGCGGGCGGAGACCTCGCGGCGGTACCGGGCCAGACGCTCGTCCGGGAGCTCGGGAGGGATCGCGGTCTGGAACGACGACCCGCACGGCGACGCCACCAGGGTGGCCAGGGCTTCCTCGGCGAGGCCGGTGGCGGTGTTCATGCCGCCGGCCAGTGAGGCGGCCCGCAGCCCGATGGCGAAGGCGCTGAACACGATCACGGCGATGATGCCCAGCAGCATGGTCGCGACCAGGACTTCCATGATGGTCATCCCGCGTTCGGACCGACGGTGCATGCGATCAGGCGCCTCCCCGTTCAGGTAATCGGGATATTCGGGTCACGGGGCTTCATTCCTTGATCGCACGGCCGACCGATTCGGATGCCTGGAAGGAAGTCGGGGGCTGTGATGTCGCATAACTACACTCGCACAGGTCGTTCGGCGGGGCCTGTCGCGCAGGAGTATCATGAACGTTGTCGTGACAGGAGCGACCGGGCAACTCGGGACCGAACTGGTGACGGCCCTGGCTGGCGAAGACGTCGAGTCTTTTGGGCGGCTGGCGCTGGACCTCTGCGACTTTGTCTACACGCGCCGGATCCTCTCCGAGGTCCGCCCCGACGCCGTCATCAACGCGGCCGCCTTCACGCGGGTCGACGATTGCGAGTCCGAGCCCGAACGGGCCTTCTGGGTGAATACGTACGCGGTGCGCAATCTGGCGCAGGTCTGCGCCGACCTCGGGTGTGTGCTGGTGCACGTAAGCACCGACTATGTCTTTGATGGGATGAAGACCACCCCGTACACGGAGGACGATCCCCCGAACCCGCTCTCCGTCTACGGGGTCTCGAAGCTGGCGGGCGAGTATTTCGTCCGCGCCCTGACCCCTCGCCATTACGTCATCAGGACCTCCGGGCTCTACGGGGCCGCCGGCGCCGCCAGCCGGCGCGGGAACTTCGTCGAGACGATGCTGCGCCTGGCCGCCGACGGACGGCCGATCCGGGTGGTCGAGGATTGTGTCCTGGCGCCGTCGTCGGCCCGAGACGTCGCCCGGAAGATCGTCAAAGTGCTCCGCACGAATCGCTTCGGCCTCTACCACATCACCAACGCCGGGCAGTGCTCCTGGTTCGAGTTCGCCCGCGAGATCTTCGCGCTCGCCGGGCTGACTCCCCAGCTC
>JACQHU010000081.1 GCA_016198805.1 Armatimonadota bacterium | reverse complement strand
GGCGAAACTACCGAGCAGAGCCCGCTGGTCGTCGCCGAGGGCGATCTGATCGTACATCCGCTGCCACCGCTCGCGGTGCCGGGGCTCGCCGTGCGCATTCAGGAACTCTTGATACGGGAGCGCGCGCTCCCAGGCCTGCTTCCAGTCCATCTGCTGCTCCTTTCTGTCTGATGGTCCCCCTGATGGTCCCGCACCCGGCGATCTTCCCCACGATACGCGTCAGGGGTGTTCCGGCGGGTCGTGCCCGGACGCCTGCCCGTGTGCGGCCCTCTGCCGGTGCGCTACAATTAGGGGCGGATGGCCCTGACCGAACACGAGGCATTCACCCGTCTGCGTGACGTCGCCCGGCAGGTCGATTCCGCCCTGGTCGTCGATCGCGGCTCGATCCACTGGATCGAGCCGCCGTACCCAGGAGTCTCGTACAACCTGGTACTGGGTGACGCGCACGCCCTGCTGTTCTTGCCCGCGGGGGACATCGAGCCCCCGGGCTGGGAGGACCGCCTCCGGCAGCGCCTGGAGTCCGCACGCCGATACCTGGCCGGGTTTACGCCGCACGCGCGATGAAATATTCCCCCGCGGCGAGGGCGTTCTCCTGGTGCGCAGAGGAGCGGTCCAGATGATTCTCGAGACGCTGCAACTCGGGCCCGTCGGCACCAACGCGTATATCATTGGCGATCAGGCGTCGGGGGCCGGCGCGGTGATCGATCCCGGCGATGACGCCCGGCGCGTGCTCGCCGAGGTCCGGCGGCTGGGGTTGCGCGTGGAGGCTGTGGTGGCCACCCATGCCCACTTCGACCACATCGGCGCCGTCCGGCCGCTGGTCGAGGGGACGGGCGCACCCTTCCTGTTGCACGAGGCGGAACTGCCGGCCCTGGAGGTCGCCGCCGAGCGCGCCCTGGTGTTCTTTGGGATCACGGTCCCGCGGCCCCCGTCCCCTGACCGCCTGCTCCGGGAGGGCGACGTGCTGACGTTGGGCGGACAGGTCTTTCGCGTCGTGCACACGCCAGGGCACAGCCCGGGACACCTGTGCCTGCTGGGCGATGGGCTCGCGTTCGTCGGCGACGTCGTCTTTCAGGGCAGTATCGGCCGGACCGACATGCCGGGCGGGGATTACGACACACTGCTGCAGTCTATCGCCCGGCACATTCTGACTCTCCCCGACGAGACAGTCCTCTATAACGGCCACGGCCCGGCCACGACCGTGGGCCGCGAGCGGCGGACGAATCCCTTCCTGGTCGGGCTGGCGCCTGCGCCCGGCTCGTAGGAGGCTGAGGGTGCGGCCGGTGATGGTCGCGCGTGCTGCCCTGCTCTTCCTGCACGGCGCCGGCGGCCGTGGGTTGGTGTGGCAGCAGCAGTTGCTCGCCTTTCCACGGGCGGTCGCCCCCGACCTGGCGGGCCACGGCGACGGGGCCGCCGCCGGCACGTTCCGGGATGGCGGCACGTCCCGCGATGGTGGCACGCCCCGGGATGGCGGTGCGTCCCGCCATGGTGGCGCACCCCGCGATGTCGAGGCGTACGTCGAGGCGCTGCGCGCACAGGTCGGGCCGTCCTCCCCGCGCGTCGTGGCCGGGCACTCACTGGGTGGGGCAATCGCGCTGGCCTGGGAGCTGTCGCATCCCCGGGAAGTCCACGCGCTCATCCTCATCGGCACCTGTGCGCGGCTCTCCGTGCCGGCCGCACTGCGCGCGGGGATCACAGCAGACGGCCGCGGGCTGCGCCTCGCGCCCCGCCTGATCGACTGGTGGTTCGGATCCGCGGCCGACCCGCGGCTGAAGGCGAAGTCGCTCGCCCTGCTCCAGGCGACGCCGGCCGACGTCCTGCTGGCTGATCTGGAGGCGGCCGCCCGCTTCGACGCCAGCGACCGGCTCCAGCGCGTGAACGTCCCGACGCTGATCGTCTGCGGGGCCGAGGACCGGCTGACGCCCCCCTCGTGCAGCCGGTTCCTTCACGAGCGCATCGCAGGATCCGAACTCGTGATCGTCCAGGGAGCGGGGCACATGGTCATGCTCGAACGGCCCCGGATCGTCAATGCCGCGATCCAGAGGTTTCTCGAACGGCTGGAGAAGAACCGATCACGATGAACGGACAGCGACGCGAGGCAGGCGGGATGCCAGCGCAGGTCGTCGACATCAACGCCGATGGGGGCGAAGGCTTCGGCCCGTACACCATCGGTGCCGATGCCGAACTGCTCCGCTCCGTGACGTCGCTCAACGTTGCGTGCGGGTTCCACGGGGGCGATCCTGTCGTCATCCGGCAGACCATCCGGGCCGCGGCGGCAGCGGGCGTGTCGGTCGGCGCGCACCCCGGATTCCCCGACCTGCAGGGGTTCGGCCGCCGGCCCATGCAGATCCGGCCCGCTGAACTGGTGGATCTCCTCATCTATCAGATCGGCGCGGTGGCCGCGCTGGCGGCCGCGGAGGGAGTGCGTCTGAAACACGTCAAAGCGCACGGCGCCCTGTATACCATGGCCGAGCGCGATGCGGGACAGGCCGAGGCGATCGCCCAGGCCACGACAGCGTTTCCAGGGCTCTGGCTGTTCGCGCCCCCGGGGTCCTCGATGGCCGCGGCCGCGGAGAAACGCGGGGTGCGGGTGGTACCAGAAGCCTTCCTCGATCGCGGCTACCGGCCCGATGGCACCCTGGTTCCCCGGTCTGAACCGGGTGCATTGCTCACCGATCCGGAGGCGGTGGCCGCCAAGGCGGTCCGGCTGGTCACGCGCGGCGAGGTTCAGGCCACCGACGGCACCGTGGTGCTGCTGCGCCCTCGGACGCTGTGCATCCACAGTGACACGCCCGACGCGCCGGCCCTGGCCGCCGCCGCACGCCGGGCCCTCGAAGCCGCCGGGGTCCCGATCGCCCCGCCCGATGACTCTAGTTCGTAGACGCCGGAGGAGTCCCCTCGTCGCCTGGGTGAAATGAGAAGACACCGGGGTTCCCTGATCTCGCTGGACGACGTCCTGGTCGGTGCGCGGCTGCTTCTGCGTCTGCCGGTCTTCCTCCGGACCCCGGTCACCCCGGAGCGGGCGCGGGAAGTCCTGCGCCGCCGGCTCGAACGGCGGGAAGCCGACTTCCTGACTCTCGTGCACCACGCCGTCTACCAGAACCCCGGCAGCCCGTTTCGCCAGCTGCTGGAGTTGGCCGGTTGTGAGTACCGGGATCTGGAGAAGCTGGTGACGCAGGAGGGGATCGAGGGGGCCCTGAGGATCCTGTGTCGCAACGGCGTCTACCTCACCGTCGATGAATTCAAGGGACGCCGGCCGACGGTCCGAGGGAGCACCACGCTGACGGTTTCCCCGGATCGGCTCCGAAACCCGCGCGCGTCTGTGCATGTCACGGCGCAGACCAGCGGGAGTCGAGGCGCGGTGACGGCGGTCGGCATCGATCTGGCCAACATGCGGGACGAAGCGGTGGATCTGGGTCTGTACCTCGACGCCCGCGGAGGGACCAGATGGGTTCACGCGCTCTGGAGTGTCCCCGGGAGTTCGGCCGTGCGTCTGCTCCTCCGGATGAGCGGCTGCGGCGCGGAAGTGGCCCGCTGGTTCTCCCAGGTCGACCCAGCCGCGCCGGACCTGCATTTCCGCTACCGGTGGAGCGCCCGCCTCGTGCGCTGGGGCAGTCTGCTGGCGGGCGCTGCGGTCCCCTCTCCGCAGTATGTCCCGCTTGAGACCCCTCTCCCCATCGCCCGCTGGATGGCGGAGGTGGCGCGTCGCGGGGATGTCCCTCACCTCACGACGTTCTCAAGCGCGGCGGTCCGGCTCTGCCTGGTCGCGCTCGAGGCCGGGATCGATTTCCGCGGCGTCCAGTTTACCCTGGGAGGCGAACCGACCACGGCGGCGCGACTGGCCCTGATCCGGCGGACGGGTGCGGTGGCGGTGCCGCGCTACTCCAGCATCGAGGTCGGCCAGATCGGCTATGGGTGCCTGGCCCCGGAAGCGCCTGACGACGTCCACGTGCTCGCCGACCTCCACGCGGTGATTCAGGCCGAGGTCGACGCCGGATCCGCCAGCCTCCCGCCTCAGGCGCTTCTCATCACGTCGCTGCGGCCCACCGCCCCGCTGGTCCTGCTGAACGTCTCCCTCGGCGATCAGGCGACCATGGTGCGGCGGGCATGCGGGTGTCCCGTGGAGCGGCTGGGGTGGACGACGCACCTGCACACGATCCGGAGCTACGAGAAACTCACGGCCGGGGGGATGACCTTCCTGGATCGAGACGTGATCCGTGTGCTCGAAGAAGTGCTGCCGGCTCGCTTCGGGGGTGCGCCCACCGATTATCAGCTCCTGGAGGAGGAAACCAGCGAAGGGCGCCCGCTGCTCCGCCTCCTCGTCCATCCGTCTGTCGGCCCGCTGGATTCCGATGCGGTGGCCAACGCCTTTCTCGCGGCCGTCGGAACCGGGTCAGGCGCGGAACGCATCATGGAGCTCCTCTGGCGCGACGCCACCGTGCTGCGCGTCGAGCGTCTGGTTCCATACGTGACCGCTTCCGGCAAGATCCTGCATCTGCACCTGCATCGAAAAGGATCTCACCCGTCCTCCCGAGCGCCCGCCCGCGGCGCGGCCGGCTACCGCGACACCATGCTATAATTTGCTGGTTTCCGGTGAGCACCGGTGATGAGCCGACGCCTTCGCGCGTACATCCTGCGGCACCGCCGCGCCTACCTGATCGGCTTCGTCGTGAGCCTGTTCAGCACGGGCCTGCAGGTCACCAACCCCTGGGTCCTGCGCCTCGCGATTGACGGCATCCGTGGTGGCGCCGCCCCCGGCCTCCTGGCGGGGCTGGCGGCCGCCTACGTGGCCGTGGCGGTGGCCGGCGGGCTCATCCGCTTCCACTGGCGGATGCTGATGCTGGGCGCCGGCCGCCAGATCGAGTACGAGATCCGCAACGACTACTTCGCGCAGTTGCAGCGCCTGCACCAGGGGTTTTTCCAGCACACGCGCACCGGCGACCTGATGGCCCGGGCGACCAACGACCTCAACGCGGTGAGCCGATTGACAAGCGCCGGCCTGATGCACTCGTCCAACACCATCGTGCTCTTCGCTACGGCCAGCGCGCTGATGTTCACCATCGACCGGCCGCTCGCGCTGCTGGTGATGATCATTTTGCCGCTGGTCAGTGGCGTGTTCGTGGTGCTGGGTCGGCGGATCCACCGGCAGTTCGAGCAGGTGCAGGAGCAGTTCAGCACGCTGTCGGCGCGGGCCCAGGAAAACTTCTCGGGGATCCGCGTGGTGAAGGCGTTTGCGCAGGAGGAGGCCGAGATCGGCGCGTTCGCCGGCATCAACCGGGAGTACGTGTGGCGGGCGCTCCGGCTGGCCCGGACGTCGGGGGCGCTGTGGCCGAGTATGACCTTCATCCTGGGCCTGGCCGCGTCCCTGGTGCTGTGGCAGGGCGGCATCGCGGTGGTGGTGGGCCGGATCACGCTGGGCCAGCTGGTCCAGTTCTTCGGCTACCTGATGATGCTGTCCTGGCCGATGATCGCGCTGGGCTGGACCACGAACCTCATCCAGCAGGGGATGGCCTCGATGCGCCGGCTCGACGAGATCTTTGAGACGAAGCCGGCCGTCGCCTCCCCGCAGCCTGCGGCGGCGCCGGCGCGCCTGCGCGGCGAGATCGAGTTCGCCAGCGTCTCGTTCGCCTACGATCGGCAACCGGTGCTCAGCGACATCATCCTGAAGATTCCCGCCGGCGCCACCGTGGCCATCGTGGGCCCCACGGGGTCGGGGAAGAGCACGCTCGTCTCGTTGATCCCTCGCCTGGTGGATCCCACGCGGGGGGCGGTGTCGATCGACGGGGTCGACGTCCGGCAGGTGAGCCTGGCGTCGCTGCGCGGCAGCATCGGCTTTGTGCCCCAGGAGCCGTTCCTGTTCTCCGACACGCTGGAAGAGAACCTGGCGTTCGGCCTGGACGGCGGCGATCTCGGGGACGGCGATGGGACAGGCGACGGGGAAGGGTCAGGCAACGGGAAGGGCACAGGCGACGGCGGGCGACCCCGCGCCGGCACCACCGGCGGGGTCCGGAACGGCCAGCGCGTCCGCGAGGCCGCCGAGATCGCCCGGCTGGCGCGCGACGTAGAGGGCTTCCCGCATGGCTACCAGACGGTGGTCGGGGAGCGGGGGGTCACGTTGTCGGGCGGCCAGAAGCAGCGCGCCACGATCGCCCGGGCGCTGGCCCGCGATCCCGCCGTCCTGATTCTCGACGATGCCCTCAGCAGCGTGGACACACACACCGAGGAAGAGATCCTCCAGGGGCTGCGCCGCTTCATGGCGACGCGCACGAGCATCATCATCTCGCACCGCATCTCGACCGTCCGCCACGCCGACCTGATCGTCGTGCTGGACGGCGGGCGCATCGTGGAGCAGGGTACCCATGAGGCCCTGCTGGCGGCCGGCGGGCTGTATGCTGAGCTCTACCAGAAGCAGCTCCTGCGTGAGGCGCTGGAAGCCGAGGATCTGGCGCCGTCATGAGCGCGCATTTCCAGGAAGACGAGATCCTGGGGCAGGCGTACGACGCCCGGCTGATGCGCCGCCTACTGCGCTACGTGCGGCCGTACCGGTACGCGGTGGCCGGCGCGGTGGTGCTGCTGCTGGGCACGTCGGCCGCCAGCCTGGCCGGTCCCTACCTGGTGCGGGTGGCCATCGACCAGCACATCGCGCCCGCGCGTCTGGAAGGTCTGGGCCTGGTCATCCTGGCCTACCTGGGGGCCCTGGTTGCCGGCTTCGGCCTGCGCTACGCCCAGTCGTACGTCATGCAGCGTGTGGGCCAGCTGGCCATGTACGACCTGCGCATGGAGCTGTTCAGCCACCTCCAGCGCCTCTCGATCGCGTTCTTCACCCGGCAGCCGGTGGGCCGGCTGGTGACCCGTATCACCAACGACATCGACGCCCTCAACGAGGTGATCACGCAGGGGGTCGTCGCGGTTTTCGGCGACCTGGTGACCCTGGTGGGTATTGTCGCGATCCTGCTGTATCTCGACTGGCGCCTGGCCCTGGCCACCATGCTGGTGCTGCCGGCCATCGTCTACTTCACGATGCGCTTC
>JACQHU010000083.1 GCA_016198805.1 Armatimonadota bacterium | reverse complement strand
CACCTGACCCTGGAGAATCACCATGACGTGCTGGCCCTGGCCCGGCACAAGAGTAAGCGTGAGATCGAAGCGCTCATCGCCCGGCTGCGCCCGCAGCCCCCGGTCCCCGATGTGATTCGCAAGCTCCCCGTCCGCATCCAGGCGGCGAGCCAGGCGCCCCTGCCGGTCGGGGCGCAGGGGACGCCGAGTCCGTCACGGGATGACGACACGCATGCAAGCATGCCGGCCGTCCCGCCGTCCACGATGCCGGCGCCGGCCATGCCGCCTGCGCGACGAGCGGTCGTCAGCCCACTTGCGCCGGAGCGCTATAGGGTCCAGTTTACGGCGAGCGCAGAGTTGCACGCGAAGCTGCGCGAGGCGCAGGCGCTCCTGCGGCACCAGATTCCGGACGGCGATCTTGAGCAGATCTTCGACAGGGCGCTGGAGGCGCTGCTGGCAACTCTTCACAAGCAGAAGCTCGCGGCCACGGACCGACCCCGCGAGAAGCGGCGCCAGGCCTCCAGGGCCGCGCCGCCCTCCAGCCCGCGCTCGCGGCACATCCCGGCAGCGGTGAGACGGACCGTCTGGGCCCGGGACGATGGACGATGCGCGTTTGTGTCGAGCACTGGGCAAAGGTGCACCGAAGAGGGCTTCCTCGAGTTCCACCACGTCGTGCCCTATGCGCGTGGAGGACCGTCCACCGTGGAGAACCTCGAGCTGCGATGCCGGGCGCACAACGGCTACGAGGCGGAGCGACACTTCGGTCGGTGGGGCACGGCGGCGACGCGGGAGGACCCCGCGGTCTACACGTCCGGCGCCTCGGCAGTCGGCGTGGCTGCCGTGCCGGGCGGTCGATGTGATCGAACTCGTTCCGGAACGAGTTCCGTAGGCAACTCAGGTGACCGAAGATGAGGGAAAGCGTTCGCGAACGCTGGAAGATCATAGACCAGACGATGATCGCCTTCATGGCATCCCGGGGGGTCGGTCTGCTCCGGGTCGCCCTGGCGATTGTCTTCATCTGGTTCGGGGCCTTGAAGGTGCTGGGCGTCAGCCCGGTCGCCGACCTGGTGGCCGGCACGGTCTACTGGGTGCCGCCTGGACTGTTCGTGCTCCTGCTGGGCCTCTGGGAGGTCGTCGTGGGGCTGGGGCTGCTCTTGAAGGTTGCCCTGCGGTCGGTGCTCTTCCTCTTCTGGGTGCAGATGGCCGGCACATTCCTCGTGTTGATCCTGCGGCCCGAGGTCTCGTTCCAGGCCGGCAACCCGCTGCTGCTGACGGTCACGGGTGAGTTCGTGGTCAAGAACCTGGTGCTGATCGCGGCCGGACTCGTAATCGGCAGCACCGTGCCGCGCAAGGGAAACGGCGGATGACCATGGGCACGCGATGGCAGACAATCGCCCTGACCTCGAAGAAGAAAACCGACCTGCTCGACATCACCGAGGCGGTAAGCGGCGCCTGCCAGAAGGCCGGCGCCACCGAGGGGCTCGTGGTCGTCTACTGCCCGCACACGACCGCGGGGGTCCTGATCCAGGAAGCGGAGCCCGGATTGCTGCGGGACCTGGAAGGTTGGCTGTCTCGCGTCGTCCCGCCGGATGAAGCTTACCACCACAACCGGATAGACGACAACGCCGCCAGCCACCTGCGCGCGGTGCTTTCAGGCGCCAGCGTCGTGGTGCCGCTGCGCGGGGGGAGGCCGGCGCTGGGAACCTGGCAGCGGGTTCTCTTCGTGGAACTCGACGGGCCACGCGAGCGTGGGGTGCACGTCGGCGTGATCGCCTAGAGTATCAATAATTGCGCCACTTCCATCGGGTGCTTCTAATGAGTCGGCATCAGACGTGGCACCCGGATCCGAGGAT
>JACQHU010000082.1 GCA_016198805.1 Armatimonadota bacterium | reverse complement strand
GCGAACGGCCCGATCCCCACCCACACGGCGAACACCGTGGCCATGATCAGCGGCTCGATGGACCGCGCGATGTTGAAGACCGTCCGGATGAGGTAGTAAACGGTCGTCCCCACTGGCCCCCGCGCCATCAGGTTCTTGGCGCCGAGGAACGACAGCGGAATCGCGAGGACCACGGCCATCGTCGTGCCCATGAGCGCCAGGAAGATTGTCTCGATCATGCGGAAGAAGGTCAGCCGCAGGGTGTTGCTGGGCCCCAGCGTCGTCCCTTCCAGCGTCACCCGGACGACCACGTGGTGCTCGGTGCCGATGACGTCCGGGATCGTGATCGTGGTCTGGAACTGGCCTGAGGCGTCCGTCGTCGCCTTGGTCAACGGCGCCGTGGCCCCGGCCTGGTCGCGGAAGATCACGTCCACCGGGCGGTTGGGGACAAACCCCTCACCGGTCACGGTCACCGGCTGGCCGATCCTGGCGGTCGACGGGCTGAGCGTCACCCGGCCCGGCCCCCGGGTCTCGCTGGGCGCCGGCGGCGGCGTGCCGTCCAGCCCCAGGCCCGCGTCAGCCACCTGGAGGCGCGGGCGGCGCTCCAGCAGGTCGGGGCGCACCAGGTCGCTGAGGAGCGGCTTCACCAAGTAGGCCTTTCGGGCCAGCTCGCCCAGGTTGATCTGCGTGACATTCCAGCCGTACGCGTAGATCAACCCCAGTGCTACCAGCCAGACGACGACGCGCAGCGCCCCGGCCCCGGGGCGCGGAATCTCCGGCGCGCGCGGCAGTGGCGTCGTAGCGTTGCGTCCCATACGGCGATTCCCCTCACGGGCGCCCGGACGGGCGCCCCGATCAGCGGATCTCGACTTCCTCGGCCTCTTCGCCGAAGATCTCCTTGAACCGGCGTTCGTCAACCTCGGCCGGCACGCCCTCGAAGACGATCTCGCCCGCCTTGAGCGCGATCAGCCTCGTGCCGTACCGGCGCGCCAGGCTGAGGAAGTGCAGGCTGCACAGCACCGTGATCCCTTCGCGCCTGTTGAGCGCCTCAACGTATTGCAGCACGGAGTGGGACGTGGCGGGGTCCAGGCTCGCCACCGGCTCGTCGGCCAGGATCAGCTTCGGGTCCTGCATCAGCGCTCGGGCGATCCCCACCCGCTGCTGCTGGCCGCCGGAGAGTTGATCGGCGCGCGTGTAGGCCTTCTCAGGAATTCCGACGGTCACCAGGTGCGCCATGGCCTGCTCGCGCAGATCCCGCGGCCAGAAGTTGGTGAGCGCCCACGACGACGGCACGTAGCCCAGCCGACCGGCCAGCACGTTGGTGAGCACCGGCGAGCGCTTGATGAGGTTGAACTGCTGGAAGATCATGCCGATCTGGCGCCGCATCCGGCGCAGTTCGGCTGGGGCCAGGGCGGTCACGTCCACGTCGTCGATGTAGACCTTGCCGCTGGTGGGCTCGATCAGGCGGTTGATGCACCGCATGAGCGTGGACTTCCCGGAGCCGGACAGCCCGATGATGATCAGGAACTCGCCCGGCTGCACTGAGAAGTTGACGGCCTTCAGCGCCCGTGTCCCGTCGGGGTAGGTCTTGGAGAGGTGCTCGACGCGCACCGCAGCGCCCGGCATGTGCCCTCCTACCAAACGAGGGAGAGGCGGTCACGCCTCTCCCTCGCGGATCGATCGTCCATCGACGAGCGCGTGCTAGCGGGGACGCACCAGGTCTTCCAGGTTGAGGCCGAGGAACTTGGCGGCGTCGCGAATGGGCTGGAAGTATTCGTCAAACGTCTTGAGCTTGGACAGCTTGTACGTCGTCGTGAGCGCGCTGAAGTCGGCAAATCCCTGGATTTGATAGAGGCGGTCGATGGTCTCCTTGCCCGGAGCGGTCTGCGCGATGCGCAGGAGCGCCTTGGCCGTCTTCTCCTTGACCTCGTCGGACAGGTCGCGCCGGAACGACACGGTGTCGTTGGGGATCGGGTCGGTGTACACCAGGACCTTCACCTTGTCCATGACATCCTTGTATTGAGCGGCGACCCGGGTGCGCGCGTCGCTGAAGACCTCGTCCCCGAACGTCGCCCCAGCGTCCACCGACCCGGTGTAGATGGCCAGCACGACCTTGTCGTGCCCGCCGGCGAATACGACCTGGCTGAAGAACCGGTCGGGATCGATGCCGTTCTTCTTCAACAGGGCTGCCGGGAAGAGGTAGCCGGACGCCGACCCCGGATCCACGAAGGCGAACTTCTTGCCCCGCAGGTCCTGCAACGATTTGGCGTTGAGGTCGGCCCGGTACAGGATCTGCGACTTGTAGAACGGCAGGTTCGCCCGAATGCTGACCAGCCGCACGTCCGCCCCGCACCGCTGGTGGGCCAGCACGTACGAGAACGGCGCCAGGAAGGCGACGTCCACGCGGCCGGCGCACATGGCCTCAATGGTGGCCGCGTAGCTGGTGGGCACCGTCGCGCTGACCTTGTAGCCGGTGGCCACCTCCAACATCCTGGCCAGTGTGCTGCCCGTGTCGAGCACGCGCTGCGCGTCCAGCGACGGCACAAACGCCAGCACCAGACTGGTCTGCCCCGCGGCGGGCTGCGGCGCCGTCTGGGCGATCCCCAACACCAGCGCGCAGACCACCGTTATCGCCATCACGCGTAGTCGGTTCACTCCAGCCACCTCCGGCACGGGCGCTACAGCGCCCGGCTGACTCCCCAGGGTCTAGGATACCAGCAACACCGGTCGTCCGCTACGTGCGCGTTGACCGCGCTACTTGCGCGGCACTATCGTGATCGCGCTGACCCGGCCAGCCTCGCCCTCGATCCGGAACCGGATCCCCTGGCCCTCGTAGTAGAACATGACCGCGCCGCGGCCCAGCCCGGACATCCGATCCGGCGCCCCGTACTCGGTCAGCAGGTCCCTGAAGGTAGAGTTCCCCAGGGCGACGCCTTTGCTGGTGACATACCGGTTGTGATCGGTGAACAGGAAGTCCACCCCGCCGGCCTCGCCCTGCCGCTTGGTCCACGAGACCACGAAGACCGAGCGGTCCCCCATGGGGTACACCCAGTAGACGTTGAGCCCACCGTCGCTGGTCCGGTCGTTGGAGATCTCGTCGGGCATGCCCAGCCGGTTCAAGACCTGCTGCTGGGACATCCCGAGCTGGATGTCGCCGATGGCGTGTCCGGGGACGACGACCCAGTTGGCCGGACCGGCCGGCCTCGTCGGCTGCGCTCCCACCGACAGCGCTGCCGCGAACACCACCATGACGCTGATCCCGATCACCCACCGCATCCCGAAGCCCCCCTTTTCCGCGTCGGAGTCGTCGCCCGGCATGCCGATCGGGACCTCTCGACAGCGCCGCCTAGCGGCGATCCGCTCGGGCGCCCTTGCGCGCCCTATGGATATATTCCCAGTTTACCACCGCTGTCCAGCAGCGGATGGGGGGCTGCCCACCGCGGACTCAGGGGTCAGAGCCGGTCAGCACCGGGAATACCCGCACTGCCGACAGGTCGCGCAGCCGTTCTCGTGCACCAGCGAGGATCCGCAGTCCGGACAGATGCCGATGAACTCCAGCGCGATATCGGGCATCCCGTGGGCCCCGTGGCTGTCGGGCGCTGGCCCGCCGTTGCCGCCGGCCACCGGGGCCAGGGGCGGTGTCTCGCGCACCTCCGGCTCCGGCGCGAACCGCAGCGTCTCCTGACGGGCGCGGGGACCCGGCTCGGGGAGTGCGTCAGCTCGCGGGAAGACCTTGTCCGGCCGGAACCCGTCGCCGTAGAGCACCCGTCCCAGCGCCAGCGCCACCGCCTGGGCGATGGTGCTCACACGGACGACGGTGCCGTCGGCGGATCGGTCGAAGGCGACCTCCTTGCTCTGGACACGCCACAACTGTTCGATCACGTCGCGGGGGTCGAGCCCGCCGCGCAGCGCCAGGCACACCATCCTGCCGATGTCCTCGCCCTCGACGTCCAGGGAGTGGACGAAGACCTCGCAGATGCCCATCTCGTCTTCGTTGATGACGACATAGACGCGGCCGCGGGGCGTCTCGATGCGCTCAGTCCGCCCCATGGTGACCTTGGGCCGGAGTCGCGGGGTGACACGCGCGGGGACCGCCATGGAGGATGGCGAGGGGCCCCCAGGCACGGTGACCGTAGGGCTGGCAGACGCCTGCGCGGCCCTCTCTTCCGGCCCTTCAAGCGTCTCCTTCGGCGCAAGGTAGACGCTGGGTTTCTTCTCACTCAGGGCCGTCAAGATATTCTCGCGCGACCCGGCCCGGTACACGGTAATCCCCTTACAGCCCATCTTCCAGGCCAGGAAGTAGATCCGCTCCACGTCCTCCGGCGGGACGTCGTGCGCGAGGTTCACCGTCGAGGAGATGGAGTGGTCGATGTGCCGCTGGATGGTGGCCTGCATCTGTACTCGCATCTCCGGGCGGATCTGGTGGGCGGTTACAAAGGAGTCAGGGAGATCGGCCTCACGCTCGATCCCAAAGCGCGTCATGTACTCCCGCACCAGCGGGTGGGAGACAGTGAAGACCTCCTGCGAGAGTGATTCGGACCGGCGGATGTACGAGAGGTCGAAGATCGGCTCGATGCCGCTGGTGACGCCGGCCAGCGAGGCGCCGCTCCCGACCGGCGGCACGGTGAGCAGCGCGACGTTGCGCAGGCCCGACCGCTCGATCCGCTCGCGGACCTTCGGCGCGAGCGCCTGGATGAACGGCGACGGCAGGTGGACCTCGCGGTCATAGCCGGGGAACGTGCCCTTTTCCACGGCCAGATTGACGCTCTCGTCGTAAACGATGTTCTTGACGCGGTCAAAGAGCCCGTCCACAAGCGTGACGGCCTCCTCGGTATCGTAGCGGAGTCCGAGTTTGATCAGCATGTCGCCCAGCGCCGTGAAGCCCACGCCGATCCGCCGCGAGTACAGGCTGGCCCGGCGCTGTTCGGGGAGGGGGTGTTTGTCGGCGTTATAGTCCAGGACGTTGTCCAGGAAGCGTGTAGCGTAGCGAAGGGCGCGCTCCAACTTGTCCCAATCGACGCGCGCCTGGGAGGTGAACTCATCCTGCACGAAGCAGGCCAAGTTGAGATTACCCAGACAGCAGCACCCGTACGGCTCAAGGGGGATCTCGGAATTACTCACGATCAACCCGTTGGCGACAAACGACTTGGTGTCCAGCACGGTGAGGTCGTACACCGGTTCTGAAACGCCTTCATCAACGATTCGGGCCACTCGCGTTTCGGCGCTGACGGTTCGCAGCGGCATCTTACGCCCCCGCCGGAGGGCTTCGATCATCTGCTGCTTGCGCGGCAGCGCGCTGCCGACACAGGCCGCAAACCGCTCGATCGACGGATACCCACCAATGCAGAGCTTGTAGCTGTCGCGGATGCTGCCGTACTCGTGCCGCTCTCCCGCCTTCGTCACGTACGCGAAACCGGACGTGCGGGTGGCATTATTGTCCTCCGCACGGCAGGTCGTCACCGTCGAGAAGATCCCGAATTGGAGCAGGAGCAGCTGCACCTGTTCAATGAGCCGGCGGGACGTCGAGGAGAGCGAGATCATCGGCTGCTCGCCAGGCCGGGAGACCGTCCCGTCGGCATCGAACAGGCCGCGCAGGAAGGCCACAGTGGCTTCCCGGGGCGCGGTCAGCACCGAGTCGGGCACGGTTTTCTCGTGCGCGAGGGCGGCTCTCAAACCCAGTGCTTCCAGCATCCGCATGAAGGCCGCCGAGTGGACGGCCACCCAAGCCCGGTTCGTCCCCTCCTGAGTCTGCAGAGGATACGGCTGCGCGCCAGACGCCATTCCTGCGCCGACGGCGACTAGGCTCCGCGACCGCAGGCACCGACCAGTCACGCGGTCAATGATCGGCTTGATGTAAGGCGCATCCTGGATATGCATGTGGATGTCCAGCCGCCTCGACGCTTTCCGGCGGGAATGGGTCGCATAGCATCCGTCGCCCACCGCATAGCCCACCAGGTAGGCCAGATCCCCATCCCAGACTTCCGGGATGTCGATGAGATGATAGTGCGCATCGCGTCGGCGGGGCTGAATCCACTCAGCGTCCAGGTGCAGGTAGGGGGAGCGATCCCTGAAGACCAGGTCTATCAGCCCGGGATCGTTGGGATCCATCACAGCCAGGACGTCGCCTGGTTTCAATTCGTCGATGCGCTTCCACCCCTTGGAACCGTGCAGCGGATCGGGCGTCTCGTCGTCGAGCACTTTGACCTTGTGATCGTCTGTTCCCTGGATGGTGAACCCACTGGTGGTCTCCACCCGGTAGATCCTCTTCACCCCGGTGAACGCCAGCGCGTCAGCCTTGACCCTAGCTAGCCCCTGTCGGTCTGCGGCTCGACGGTCGATGATGACCTCCGGATTCACGCGGTCTCTGACAGCGCTCTGGACCAGGTGGTCCAGCCGGTGGATCCCGCTGGGTGTCATCACATACGTCGACCCCACAAGCGAGCAGGGATTCGTGGTGATGACCCCCATGCCGTGATATTCTGAGGTCGACCAGCGCTTGATGGTGTCCCAGAAGATGACGCCTGGCTCAGCGTGGTCGCGGGCGCCCTTGATCAACTCTCGCCAGACGTCACGGGCGCGCACCGTCCGGCGCAGGGTGGCCCGCTCGTTCTCGAACACCAGGTCCCAGGTGCCGTCCTCCTCCACCGCCCGCATGAACGCGTCCGAGATCCGCACGCTGATGTTGGCGTAGCGGACCTTGTCCAGGTTCCGCTTGATCTTGATGAAGTCCAGCACGTCGGGGTGATGATCGGCGATGGTGATCATCAGGGCACCGCGGCGGCCCGACTGTCCGATGGTGCCGGTAGTAAGCGAGAACAGCTCCATGAACGACACCGAGCCGGTGCTGCTGCGCGCCGCGTTGTTGACCGGTGCCCCGCGCGGCCGCAGGACCGAAATGTCGGTGCCGACACCGCCGCCCAGGCTGTAGGTGCGCGCGGCCTCTTTCATCCAGTCGAAGATCGCTTCGATCGAGTCCTCTCTGACCGGCAAAACGTAGCAGTTCAAAGAAGTGACGCGCCGCGCATTGCCGGCGGCGTGCATGATCCGGCCGCCGGGAATGAAGCGGAAGTCTTGCAGCAGCCAGGTAAAGTTGGCGGTCCACTCGGCCTGACGCTCGGGGCGCTCCGCAGAGGCGAGTTCCCGCGCGATGCGCTGCCACATCTGGTCGGGCGTGCGTTCGAGCAGGTTGCCATCGCGGTCTCGCAGGGCGTACTTGTCATGGAAGACGCGCGCCCGGAGCTCGTCGCCGCCGAACGCGGCGAGCGTCTCCGGATGAAGATCCGATGCGGCAGCGGCCCCGACGGCCTCACGGCGCGGGGCGGAGGATTGGGGCGAAGAGGAGGACGCGCCTTCCATTAGGTCACCTCCAGGGGTTCGTCTCGTTATCGAGTTGCGTGCGTGTCGGGAAGCGTGATGAGGGGGACCTGGTCGCGGAGCGCGTCTTCGCGGCGCTTGCGCTCTTTGAGGGTCTCGATCTCCTCCGCGATGGAATCCACGTCCTGGAAGCGCCGGTACTCCGAGGCGAACCGGACGTAGGCGACGTCGTCCAGGCGCCGGAGGCGCTCCATGACCAGGTCGCCGATCAAGGCTGAAGCCACTTCCTGGGCGCCGGCGCGGCGGACCGCATGCTCCACATCGTCCACCAGCTGCTCCAGGGCCTCCATCGAGATCGGGCGCTTGCCGCACGCGCGGAGGATGCCGCCCAGCACTTTCGCGCGGTCGAAAGGCTCGCGGCGTCCGTCGCGCTTGACGACCATCAGGGGAGCCAGATCGGGGCGCTCGTACGTGGTGAAGCGTCGGCCGCAATCGAGGCACTCCCGGCGGCGGCGGATGGCTCGTCCATCAACGACGGGGCGGGAGTCCAGGACCTTGCTCTCTTCGTGGCCGCACACCGGGCAACGCATCGGTACCCCCAACCGGTAGAGGCAAACCCGATTCTAGAGGGCCATATCTAGGGTGTCAACGGCGCTGGCACCTTCCCGAAGCTCCCTGGGCGCCTCCGGACGCCCGATTTCGAGGTCGGGCGGCCCCCGATCGTCAAATCGGTCGCCGCTGGAGGTCGAGGATTCGGACCCCCCAGGCGAGCACGGGGACGGTCAGGACGACCAGTGAGGCGGCGGTTCCGGCCAGGGCCCTGGGGCCCAGGTCCGCCAGCAGGATGCCGCGGAAGGCCCAGGCGGCGTTGACCACGGGTATGAGTGGAATCCAGGGCTGCAGCGCCCAGTCGCCCAGGAAGGGGACCAGCATGACCGGGATGGCCACCAGGAGGTACAGGCCCGTCAGGACCTGCTGTGCCTCCCTGAGGGTCCGGGCAGCGAGGCTCAGGACCAGCTGGAGGGCCGACAGCAGGCCGCCGAGCGCGAGGCCAACGAGGAGCAGCGCCCCGGCGGCGCCCAGCGGGAGGGACACATCCACCGATCCGTCGGCCAGGAAACGGGACCCCAGGCGCGCTGAGGCGATCCCCGAGCACAGCATGACCACCATGGCCATGGTGGCGGGGGCAAGGACGGCCAGGAATTTTCCGGACACGATCGCGCTTCTTGAAGGGGGCGCCATCAGGAGGGTGTCCAGGCTCCCCCGTTCCCGTTCGCCCACCCCCACGTCGAGGGCCGCGTACTGGCCGCCCAGGAGAATCCAGACGGCCAGGAAGAAGGGTAGCGCCACCCCGAGCAGTGCGCCCCCCATCCGCTGCGGAGTGGCCACGTTCCGGGGCTCGACCGCCACCGGAACGAGCTGCTGCGGGTCCAGGCCGCGCGTGCGGGCCGCGGTCTGGAGTTCTTGCAAGGCCAGCCTGGCAGCGACCTGCGCAACTTTCTGCACCGCGCTTTTCGACGCGGGCCGGCTCTCGTCGTACAGGACCGCCACCACACGCGTCCTTCCGTCGCGGGCGCCTTCATCGAGCAGGAGAGCATCGATCTCGCCCCTCAGCAACGCCGCCATTGGGTCTGGCGCCGACACCAGGCTGAAGGCTCGCTCGTCGAAGCCCAGGGCCACCAGTCCCCCCGTGTCACCACCCGCGACAGCGATACGCGCTGGCCGGTCCGCCAGGACCGCCTGCTGCCGGCGGGCCAGGGCGGGCATGGCGAGGACGACGAGGGGCATCAGCAGTGCCGGCAGGACCACCGCCGCCACCAGGGTGCGGCGGTCCCGGAGCGTCTCGATCATCTCCTTCCCAAAGACGGCCAGGACGGCGCGCAGCCAGCGCCCCCTCCGCGGGGATCCCTCCTGGAACGCCGTCGCAATCATCGGTGTCCTCTTCTTCCCGATCAGAGTGAGGGCAGGGGGATGAACACCGCGCTCAGCACGAAAATCGCCACGAGCGCCAGCCCGACCAGGCGGCGGGCGGGACTGAGCGGGGAGAGATCATCGAGCGGACCCGCGTGCCCCCGGCGCATGAGCAGCAGGATCAGGAGCGCCATGGGGATGAATCCCATCGCCGCCGCCAGCGCTGCGCCAGCATAGGACAGCCAGAGGTGCATGCGAGACCCGAAGGCCGCGCGCACCGCGTGCCCGCCATCCAGCATGCCGGCGGGCAGGAGGTTGATGCTGGTGACGATCAGCCCGATCCAGCCGGCAAACAGGACGGGATGCCCGAGGACCACCGCGTCAGGTGCCGGATTCAGGATGACCTGGATGAGCCACCGGATGAGCAGAGGATCCGGAATCGAGATGAGGCCTTCCAGGCGTTCGGGCCCCACGATGAACGACCGGGCGATGCCGTAGAAGAGCACGGGGATGGCGGCCAGGAATCCGGCGATCGGGCCCGACGCGCCGAGATCCATCAGGCTGTCGCGGTTGGGCGCGGGCGTCCTGGTGACGATGACCGCCCCCATCGTTCCCACCGGCGGGACCATCGGCAGGAAATACGGCAGGCTGGCGTCGATGCCGCGGCGCAGGGCCACAATCTTGTGCCCCATTTCGTGCGCCCCGAGGATGAACAGGACCGAGGCCGAGAACGCGATGCCGCCGGTCACCGCGTCGGTCAGGTAGCCGGCCTGAACCAGCGAGAGCGACTGCGCGTACCCCGCGTAGAACGTCGAGGCGATGGTCGCCAGCAGCAGCAGCGCGTTGACCTGCCAGTTCCACCGGCCCGGCGGCGGCTTGGGCACCAGGATCAGCATCGGCTGGCCGCCGCGCGAGCGCAGGAGGGGCAGCAGCCCCAGCGGTGCCAGACGGCGCTGCAGTTCCAGGAACCGCTCGCGGATCCCCTGGGTGGTGGGCAGCAGGAAGACGGGTTGCGGCTCGGCCGACGCCGGCACCGCTCCCGGCAGCAGCACCTCGACGAAGCGGCGGGCCAGGTCCAGGCGCTCTATGATGTCAGGCGAGGCATCCCCGATCGGGGACGTCGCGCTCCCAGATTCCACGATGGCCGCGGGCTACCGCTTGCGCAAGAAGGCCGGGATGTCCAGGTCGTCGATCAGTTTCACCGGTTCCCGGGTCCGATCCTGGGTGCCGACGGCGACCTCCTCGGCGCGCCGGGCGGCGTCAAACCCCGTGGCGATCACGGTGATGCGGACCTCGTCACGGGCCTTCTCGTCGATCACGGCCCCGAAGATAATGTTCGCCTCGGGATCGGCCGCATCCCGCACGATCTGCGCCGCCTCGCTGACCTCCATCAGGCCCAGATCGATGCCGCCGGTGACGTTGATCAGCACGCCGCGCGCGCCGTCCATCGAGGTTTCCAGCAGCGGGCTGCTGATGGCCGCCTGCGCGGCGTGCGTGGCCCGCTCTTCGCCCGAGGCGACGCCGATGCCGATCAACGCCGAGCCCGCCTCGGCCATGATGGTCCGCACGTCGGCGAAATCCAGATTGATCAACCCGGGAATGGTGATCAGGTCGGCGATCCCCTGCACGCCCTGCCGCAGGACATCGTCCGCGGTGCGAAACGCCTCGATCACGGTCGCCTGGCGGTCGATGATCTGCAGGAGCCGGTCGTTGGGGATCGTGATCAGGGTGTTGACCTTCTGCTTGAGGGTGCGGATGCCTTCCTCGCCGACCATCGCCCGCTTCTTCCCCTCGAAGCCGAACGGCCTGGTGACCACTCCGATGGTCAGGGCGCCGGCGTCACGCGCCAGTTCCGCGATCACGGGGGCGCCGCCCGTGCCGGTGCCGCCGCCCATCCCGGCGGTGATGAACACCATATCCGCCCCGGCGACCGCCTCGTGGAGGTCCTCACGGCTCTCCTCGGCCGCCTGACGGCCGACGTTTGGATCGCCACCGGCGCCCAGGCCGCGGGTGATCTTCGCCCCGATGTGAATCTTCCGGTCGGCCGACGACAGCGCCAGCGCCTGCGCATCGGTGTTGATGGCGATGAACTCGACGCCCCGCAATCCGGCGGAGATCATGCGGTTGACGGCATTGCTCCCGCCGCCTCCCACCCCCACCACTTTGATCGCCGCGTACCGACGAAGATCGCGCTCGACGTTGGCCATCGGTGCTCCTCCCCTTAGTCCAGTGGAGTGGTGCTGCGCATGGTGGTCAGGTTTGCCCGCCTCATCCTCCCTGAAGGACGTCGCGGAGCCACTCCCGGGTACGATCCCAGAACGTGCTGGTCCCGTTGCGATGCGCTGCCCCCACCTGGGTTCTCGCCCGCGCGCCGTACAGCGCCAGGCCGACCCCGGTGCTGTAGGCGGGGCTGCGCACAGCTTCCACCAGGCCGACGATCTGCGTGGGGGCGCCGAAGCGAGCGGGGAGCCCGAGCCGGCTCTCGGCATACGCCTCCAGGCCTTCAAGTTGCGCGGTGCCGCCGGTCAGCACGATGCCCGCGGGAATCCGGTGCGTATAGCCGCTGCGCCGGATCTCGCCCCGCACCAGGGCGAAGATCTCGTCGAGCCGCGGCTCGATGACCTCGGCCAGCATGCGGCGGGGCAGCACCCGCGGCTCGCGCCCTCCCACGTTGAAGACCTCGATCATCTCGCCCTCGGCCACGCCGGCGGCCGTCGCGGCTCCCCAGCGGATCTTCAACTTCTCGGCCTCGGGCATCGGGGTGCGCAGGCCGATGGCGATGTCGCTGGTGATGTGATGCCCGGCCACCGGCAGGATGGCTACGTGGCACAGACCCCCGTTGGCGAAGATCCCCACGCTGGTCGTGCCGCCCCCGAGATCCGCCACGACAACGCCCAGATCGCGCTCCGCAGGAGTGAGGACCGCCTCGGCGGAGGCCAGGGGCTCGAGTACCATCGACTCGACGTCGATACCCGCGCGCTGCACACCCTTCGCGACATTCGCCAGGGCCGTGGCCACGCCCGTGACGATGTGGGCCTCGACCTCCAGCCGCGTCCCGAACATGCCCACCGGCCGCTTGACGCCGTCCTGGCCGTCGACGACGAAGTCGCGCGGCAGGAGGTGGATGATCTCGCGATCCGACGCCGGCAGGGCGGCCATGCGCGCGGCGTCGATCACGCGGGCCACGTCGGCGTCACCGATTTCGTGATCTCCGCGCGCGACCGCGACGACCCCACGGCTGTCGGCCGAGGTGATGTGCTCGCCGGAGACGGCGACGAAGGCCGACGTGATCTTACTCCCGGCCATCCGTTCCGCGCGTTCGACGGCCTGCTCGATGGCCGACGCCGTCGCGTCCAGGTCTACGACGACCCCGCGCCGGATCCCTGTGGACGGGGCGGTGCCGGCGCCGATGATGTGGACCTCGCCGTCCTCGTCTGCCTCGGCGACGATGGCACAGACTTTGGTCGTCCCGATGTCCAGGCCCGCGACGGACCCCCGGCGCCCCATGTATGCTACCTGTAGTGGTCTCCCGGCACGTGCGGCCCTAAATCTAGTCGGCTATTCCACACCTACTTGCCATCTCCTCCTGCATGCGGCCTGACGACGATGGAGCCGGCGTACCGGAGGTCGATGACGGCCACGGTCACCCCGCGGGCGCTCATGGCGTCCAGGACGCCGGGCACCTGTTCCAGGCGTTGGGTCAGCCCTGCAAGGGCGCCGACCCGGATCCGCAGGCCGGAACGCATGACCAGCGTCACGTCGGAGCCGGCGTCCACGACGACCTCCACCACCCTGCCCCGCAACTCAGCGGGAATGGCCGGCAGGGTCTTCAACGCCACGCCCACGGCCTCCGACTCGGCGGGGGTGCCCCGCCGCGCCCCGACGGGCCGGCCCGTCCGGTCGGCCACCATCACCAGCCCCGCTGGGGAGTCGGTGAGATCGACGACGACGCCTTCGTCGTCGATGAGCGCGAGGCGATCGCCGACACCCAGCGCAAGAACGGGCGTCCGTTCCGTCACCATGATGGCCAATGTCTGCGGCGGGCGGACGCGGACCTGCGCGTCTTTGATGCGCGGATGGGCCCGCAGCCGGCGCGCGACGCCGGCGGCATCCACGGCGAACAGACGGTCCCCGTGC
>JACQHU010000079.1 GCA_016198805.1 Armatimonadota bacterium | reverse complement strand
GACCGGGCCATCATTGCACGCCACGGCAAGCCGATGGCTGCGCTCATCTCCATCGACGAATACGAGCGGTGGAAGCGGTATCGGGAGCAGGCGTTTGCCGTGTTCCGTCAGGTCTGGGAGGCCAACCGCACAGCCGAACCCGCGCAGGTTGAACGGGATGTCGCAGAGGCGGTCCAGGAGGTTCGACAAACGAAACGGGTTCGACGCTAGCGCATGCTCCGCGCGGTGCTCGACGTCAACGTCCTGGTCGCCGGGACGATCACGCCGAAGGGTGCCCCGGGTGAAATTCTCCGGCAGTGGCAGGCAGGGGCCTTCACCCTTGTGACGTGTGAGCACATCATTCGGACGTACGAAGCCGTTCTGGCGCGGCCGAAAATCATGAGCACGTACAGGGGGATCACGGCAGAAACGATCGCGGTGTCGGGGACTGCACTGCGGGCCTTTGCCGAGGTGGTGGCCATCACGTCGCCAACGCCCCGCGTCGTTCGCGACGAGCCTGACGACGATATTGTGCTGTACTGCGCCGTCACCGGACAGGCCGACTATGTTGTCACAGGCGACCGCGACCACCTGCTGCCGCTGGGCGAACACCAGGGGATTGCGATCGTCACTCCTGCAGGGTTCGTGGAGATTCTTCGCGAGGACCTCACCCGCCGCGCATCGTCGATCGAGGAAGACGCCGACGCAAGCGGCACGTAGCTGTACTCTCTGTTGAGTCCAAAGATCAGCGCATCGGGGTTCTCCACGGCTTCCTCCCCCAGAGGAGCAGGTAGCGGGACAGACCCCGGATCGGTCCCCGGCGCAGGTCGTCTTCCATGCGGGCAAGGCCCCGCTGGAACGCCGCCTCTGGGATCAGGTGGAGCACGGAAAACACCCTGTCGCGGTAGGCCTGGATGTCGGTGAGGTCATAGGCGAACTCCACGACGTCCTCGGCCACCTCAGCGAACCCGGCGTCCTGCATGAGGCGGCGGAGTTCCGCGATGGCCGGGTAGCGGCGCAGCTCGATCTCAATGGTCTCAGGGAAGTACACCGCCAAGGGCTGGCGAAGGCGGATGATCCGCTCCGAGTCGGTGGCGGTGCACACCCGGCCGCCCGCCCGCAGCACACGATGGGCTTCCTGGAAGTAGGCGGCGCGGTCGCCGACGTGGTGAATGACGTCCACGGTGAACACCAGGTCGAAGAAGGCGTCGGGGAAGTCGAGCCCTTCGGCTGTGCCTGCGCGAAAGGCGACCGAGCCCTGTCGCGCGTGCGCCTGAGCCAGCATCTCCGCCGAGGGATCGATACCCCAGCAGGCACTGCCCGAGGCCCCGTGCAGGGCAAGGATGTAGTTCCCCGTGCCGCAGCCCACCTCGAGCACGCGGGAGGCGGGCCCGGCCTCGCTATGCTCGACCAACGCCCTGACGATCTGTGGATTTGCGGTCCGGAATCGCGCGTAGTCGGCGGCCAGCCTGTTGTAGTCGACGGGTGGTGGAATTGGTGCCATGGTGTGGACGCGGCTGCTGCGGTCGGGCGCTAGCGCACCAGCCCACGCGCGGCCACGTTCCAGACGACCTCCGCCCGGCCGCGCCGCACGCCGACCAGGTGCGCGTGCAGGTTCGTCACCACGCAGGTGTGATTGGGGATCACCGAGACGACCTCGCCGACCTCGGGGCGCGCCGCGCAGGCCGAGAGGTCGACATAACCATGCTCTTCATTGAGCTTGTAAATCACCGCATCGGGGTACTCTACGGTACGGCCGTGACCGACGAGGCCCTGGAGATCTGAGGAGAGCGTCTTTGATCCCGCGTCGATGATGGCCCGCGTGGGCGTCGGCCGGCTGATGACCGTGGTGAGGATCCGCATCGCGCAGTCGTCCCAGGTGGCCACCCCAGAGGCGACCGTGGCGCGGTCGTTGAAGACGTACGTCCCGGCGCGGTGCTCGGTGACGCCCGGCACTTCATGGGCGCGCGGGTAGACGGGGGTGCCGCCTGTCGACACCGCCGCGGCGGGCAGGCCGGCGCGGTTCAGCATGGCCAGCGCGGCTTCGAAGAAGGGCCGGGTGTCCGGCATGATGGGGTAGGTCATCACCCCTTCGAATCGCAGACCGGGCAGGCGGGCGATCAACTGGGCCAGCGCCAGGGCTTCGGCCGGCGTCTGTACGCCCGTCCGGCCCATCCCCGTGTCGCACTCGACGATGACCGGCAGCGGTTCGGCCGCGTCGGCGAACGTTCGGGAGAGCTGGCGCGCCAGTTCGGCGTTGTCGCAGGCCACGCTGAGCCGCGCGCCCCGCCGCGAGGCCAGCGTCCGCAGCCGCTCCAGTTTGGCCTCCCCCAGGATGTTGAAGGTGATGAAGATGTCGGTGATGCCGGCGTCCAGCATGACCGCCACTTCGCCGAGTTTCTGGCAGGTGATGCCGCGCGCGCCGCCGGCCATCTGCATCTGCGCGATGGCCGGAATCTTGTGCG
The DNA here is from genome assembly GCA_016198805.1 of Armatimonadota bacterium. Lineage (GTDB taxonomy): Bacteria > Sysuimicrobiota > Sysuimicrobiia > Sysuimicrobiales > Humicultoraceae > JACQHU01. The sequence goes on along the minus strand of JACQHU010000079.1, from coordinate 3,622 downwards.
TCTTGATGTGCGGCCGGTTGGCAATGCCGTGCGCGTCGCAGTAGGCCTGGAGCCGGCGGATGTTGGCCTCCAGACGGTCCAGATCGATGGTGACGACGGGCGTGTCGCGCAGATCGACGGTTGCCTGCGTCGCCACGGCAGGACTCATAGCTCTACCTTACTGCGCCCTACCGCGGCGTCAAGACAACCGGCCCCTGAGGCTCGAGCTCATGCTCCGCGGGCCCGGTGCCCTGCACCCAGTCGGCCAGGGCATCCAGCAGCCTGCCCATCTCGTCGGTGTCCCTGACCACATAGCGCGCGGCGGTCACCGGCGAGCCGGGGCCGACCCTGATCGTGATGCCGATGGGGGCCAGCGTCGCGAACGCGTCCTCGTCTGTGCTGTCGTCGCCGGCGTAGATGACCGCGGCGCGATCCTCCCACTCCTCGCCCAGGACGCCAGCCAGCAGCCAGCGGGCGGCCTTGCCTTTGTGCCAGTCCAGGTCCGGCCGGATCTCCAGGGCCATCTTGCCCTGCCGCGTGATGAGCCGGCCGGGCAGGGTGCCGGCCAGTTCCTCCATGACCTCCCGTTGGACCCGCTCGATCTCTCCGCGTTGGACCAGGCGGTAGTGGACGGTCGCGGTGATCCCCTTGTCCTCGATCATCACGCCCTCGATGTCCCGCAGTCGCTCCCGCAGCCGGGCGCAGACCCTGGCGATCAGATCCTGGGCCACGGCGGCGTCCCGGTGAACCATCGTCCGGCCGGGGCCAGCCAGTTCCAGGCCGTGGTTGCCGGCATAGAGCAGGTCTGGCAGTCCCACGCGCGCGCGCAGGTCCTCCAGGGCCCGACCGCTGATCACCCCCGCCACACACCGGGGGCTGGCGCTGAGGCGGGCCAGCCGACCCCGCATCGCCGGAGTCAACACCACGTCCTGAGGCCGGTCGGCGATCGGCACGAGCGTGCCGTCGAAGTCCAGGAGGACCGCGATGCGGTCCCGCGACAGCACCGTCTCCCGGATAGCGTCAATGTCGGCGAACAGCCAGCGGGCCTTCGCCCGGCTGTCGAGGAGGCGCGCGGCGGCGTCGAGGTGCTGCTCCATCCAGTGGAAGATGTCGTGACGCGCCAGGTGAGCCCGCATCTGCGCCATGCGCCGCTGCCGCTCGGGCGCCGGCATGGTCAGCGCCTGGACCAGCGCGTCGGCCAGGCCTTCGGGATCGTAGGGGTTCACCGGGATCGACCAGGGGACTTCCTCCGAGGCGCCGGCCAGTTCGCTGAGCACCAGCACGCCGCGCTCGTCGACCTGAGAGGCGACGAATTCCTTGGCGACCAGGTTCATGCCGTCCTGGAGGGACGTCACCAGGCCCACGTCGGCCATCCGGTACAGCGCCGCCATGCCCGCAGAAGGCAGCGGGCGGGGGAGATAGATGACCGGCTGCCAGTCCGGGGTGCCGTACGCGGCGTTGATCCGCGCAATCTCCGCCTCGACCCGCTTCTGGAGGTCCCGGTAGGCCTTGATGCGTGTGCGGCTCGGCGCGGCCTTCTGGATGAAGACGAAGCGCCCGCGCAGCGCCGGCGCCCGTCGGAAGAGCAGGTCGATGGCGTGCAGCCGCTCCAGGAGCCCCTTGGTGTAATCCAGGCGGTCAACGCCCACACCGATGTGACGGCCCTCAAGGCGGAACCGGTGGCGCAGCCGCGCCATCCACCGCTCGCAGGCGCGCGATGTCGCGACCGTCTCCCACGCGGCGACGTCAATGCTGATCGGGAACGCCTGGACGGTGGTCCGGTGCCCACGGTATGCGACGAGGCCTTGCTGCCGGTCGACGACGGCACCCAGTTCACGCTCCGCGCAGTCGAGGAAGTTCTCGACATGTCTCTGGACGTGGAACCCCAGCAGGTCGTTGGCCAGCAATCCTTCCAGCAGGTCGGCGCGCTGCGGGCAGATGCGGAACACGTCCCAGGCAGGCCAGGGGATGTGCCAGAACTGCATGAGGAAGAGCCCCGGCCGCCGCTCCCGAAGATAGCGCGGGGCCAGCGCCAGGTGGTAGTCGTGCAACCAGACGACGGCGTCGCCCTCGACGGTCTCCAGCGTTGCCTCGGCGAACCGGCGGTTCACCGCCTGGTAGGCGGTCCAGTAGCGGCGGACGAAGCGCGCTTTGTCCACCGCGAGGTGGAAAAGGGGCCACAGGGCCTGGTTAGCGTAGCCATGATAGAAGCGTTCGACTTCATCCTCGCTGAGCCGCACGCGCCGCAGCGTATAGCGGGGAGCCTCCGGCGGCACGCCGACGCAGTCGCGGGCGTCGGTCGTCTCGAAGTCGGCGTCGCCGCTTCCCCATGCCACCCAGAGCCCGCCGAGTTCTCTCAGGACCGGGTCCAGGGCAGCGACCAGCCCGCCGGCGGGGCGTTCGACCTCCAGGCCGTGTGGCGACCGCTGGTGCGCGTATGGCTCGCGGTTGCTGACGACGACCAGCGGAAGACCGCGCAGCGCTTCCCGGACCCGAACAGCGATCTGGGACGCCTGAGGCCGCTGACGCGTCCTATCCACCAGCGTCTGGTCCATGCGTGATCACCCGCTTCCGGCGGCCCGGCGGCCGAAGCCCGCGGCGACAAAATATCACGGCCCGGAGAAGGTCTCCGGGCCTGCGTGCACCTCGGCTCCCCTCTCTCGGCTGCCTGCGAGGTTAGCTGACGGGCTCGGGTCGAGAGAAACCCCTAGTCGCGACGCCGCGACATTCGCCCCACGTTCTGGATCCCCCGCTCCCTGCGCGTCGCAGGGATTCGGCACACGGGCATAACTGTGATTACGATCATTATACCTCAGGCCGCGCTATGAAGCACGCGGCGGTTCCAGACGGAACCAGTAGAAGCCGTGAGGACCAAGGGTGAGCAGATACGGGACCTCACCGATGGCCGGAAACGGCGTCTGCCCGAACAACTCGACCGGGATCCACCCGGTGAAGCGCCGCAGATCCAGTTCGCAGGGCTGCGCGAACCGGGAGAGGTTGGCCATACACAGCATCGTCTCAGTGTCGTGCGCCCGGAGGTAGGCGAGCACCTTCGGGTTGGTCGTGTCCAGGATCTCGAGCGTCCCCCGCCCGAAGACCGAATGGCGCTTCCGGATGGCGATGAGCCGCTTCATCCAGTTCAGCAGGGAGAGCGGGTTACGCTGCTGCGTCTCGACGCTGACCGCCTCGTAGTGAAATTCGGGATCGACCACTACCGGGAGGTAGAGCCGCTGCCGGTTGGCGGCCGAGAAGCCGGCGTTCAGGTTGGCGCTCCACTGCATCGGCGTGCGGACACCGTTGCGGTCGCCCAGGTAGATGTTGTCGCCCATGCCGATCTCGTCGCCGTAGTAGAGGCACGGGGTGCCGGGCAGGGAGAAAATCAGGCTGTTGAGCAGTTCGATGCGGCGCCGGCTGTTGCCCACCAGCGGCGCGAGCCGGCGCCGGATGCCCAGGTTGAGGCGCATCCGCGGGTCCTGGGCGTACGCCGCCTGCATGTACGTCCGTTCCTCCTCGGTGACCATTTCCAGCGTGAGCTCGTCGTGGTTCCGGAGGAATATCGCCCACTGCGCGTTCTCGGGAATCTCCGGTGTCTGCTGCATGATCTCGACCACGGGGTGACGGTCCTCCTGCGCCATCGCCATGT
>JACQHU010000077.1 GCA_016198805.1 Armatimonadota bacterium | reverse complement strand
TCGGCTTTGCGGAGCAGCTCCCGGATCCTGGGGGTGGAGAGCATGACCTCCACAGCGACGACCATGCGGCGCTCATCCTTCATGGGGACGAGACGCTGCGCGATGATGCCGATCAGGTTGAACGAGAGCTGGAGGGCGATGCTCTCGTGCCGCTCCGGGGGAAAGAAATGGAGGAGGCGTTCCAGCGTCTGGCTCGCGTTGTTGGCGTGGAGCGTGCTGAGCACCAGATGGCCGGTCTCGGCAAAGTGGACGGCGGCGATGGCGCTCTCCTCGTCACGAATTTCGCCGATCAGGATGACGTCGGGGGACTGGCGCAGCGCATCGCGGAGGGCGAGGCTGAACGACTCACAGTCCGTGCCGATCTCCCGCTGGCTGATGATGCTCCTGGCGTCCGGGTGGACGAACTCGATGGGGTCTTCGATGGTGACGATATGGCCCGAGCGCTCGCGGCTCCGATAGGAGACCATCGCGGCCAGCGTCGTCGATTTCCCCGAACCGGTCTGCCCGGTGACCAGCACCAGGCCGCGCGGGGCCAGCGCGAGCTGCGCCACGACCGGCGGCAGCCGCAGATCCTCGAAGGACGGCACGCGGCTCTTCACCCGTCGGATGACGACGGCCGGCGAGCCACGTTGGAGGTACACGTTCATGCGGAACCGGCCGAGCGCCGGCGTGGTGTAGGCGACATCAGCGCGGCGCCGCTCCTCGAACTCCCTGCGGTGGCGCTCGGTCATTACCTGCGCGGCCAGGGTGTGGATGGCCTCATCGGTCAGGGGCACGGTCCCGGCCGTGATGAGTTCGCCGGCCACCCTGAGCATTGGCGGCACGCCGCTCTTCAGGTAGAGGTCTGAGGCATCGTGCGCCTCCAGCGTGATCAGGAGATCGTCGATGTGCATCCCGGCAGTGTCCTTCCCGATCGGCGGGCGCCGGTCAGCGCCGGCTCACAAAGCCCGTGGGTTCGGGTTGTTCCGATACGCCGCTCCTGTCCTGCACGAACGCCTCCTTTTCCACGGCCCGCTTGACGGCCTCTGCCCGGCTGATCCTCCGCATCTTGACCAGGGTCTTCAGGTGCTGGTCGAGGCTCTGCATCCCATCCCGCGCCCCGGTCTGAATGGCGGACGGAAGCTGATGGATCTTGTTCTCCCGGATCATATTGCGGATCGCGGGGGTGGCCACCATGACCTCGACGGCCGCCAGGCGCCCCGTGCCGTCCTGGGTCGGGATCAGCGTCTGCGCCACGACCCCCAGGAGCGCCTCGGCCAGTTGCGTCCGGATCTGCTCCTGCTGGTGCGGCGGGAAGACGTCCACGACCCGCGTGATCGTCTGCGCCGCGCTGTTCGTGTGAAGGGTCGAGAGGACCAGGTGCCCGGTCTCGGCAGCGGTGATCGCCTGCGCGATGGTCTCCAGGTCCCGCATCTCGCCCACCAGGATGACGTCCGGATCCTCGCGGAGCGCGCTGCGCAGCGCCGCGCTGAACGACTGGGTGTGCGACCCGACTTCACGCTGGTTGATGTTGCACTTCTTGGGGGCGTGGACAAACTCGATGGGGTCCTCGATGGTGATGATGTGATCCTCGCGGTGCTCGTTGATGTGGTCGACCACGGCCGCCAGGGTCGTCGATTTGCCTGAGCCCGTAGGGCCGGTCACGAGCACCAGGCCGCGAGGCGTCATCGCCAGATCCTTCAGGACCGGGGGCATCTCCAATTCGTCGAGCGTGCGGATCCCGGACGGGATCAGGCGCAGGACTATGCCTTCACCGTGGCGCTGGACAAACGCGTTGACCCGGAACCGCCCGACGCTGGCCAGCTCGAGCGCAAAGTCCAGGTCGTGCGTCGCCTCAAAGCGCGCCTTCTGCTCGTCCGAGAGGATGTCGTACAGCAGCGTGTGCAGGTCCTCCCGGGTCGGGTGGTCGTCGTCGAGCCGCACCAGCCTCCCGTTGATCCGCAGGGAGGGAGGGGTTCCCGCGGCGAGATGCAGGTCGGAGGCTCCGCGTTCTTTGGTCAGGATCAGGAGATCAGTGATGTCCACGGGATCTCATCCACGACGGCAGCCAGCTCCTCCAGCGATGTCAGCCCATCCTCCAGGAGGGCCAGCCCCTGGTCACGGATCTGCGAGCCAACGGCCATGGATATGCGTTCATACGCTGTCGTCAGCTGGCCAGAGCGGAGCAGCGAGCGGGTCTCGGGGTCGATGGTGCATGCTTCGGTCAGCACTCGCAGCCCCTGGTAGCCGGTGAAGCCGCACGCGTCGCACCCCCCTGGGATGAACGTCCGCTGCTTCCGGCCGTTTCCTGAGCCTTGCGCCGCCGACTTACACGTTGGGCAGAGCAACCTGATCGCTCGCGCTGCCAGGATCCCCCGAAGGGTTGAGGCCACGAGGGCGGGCCCGGCTGCCTCCACGACCTGGCTCAGCAGACCAACAACGTCGTCTTGTGGGTGCCCGGCAAGCACGACTCTTGCGCGCCCGACCTCGTGTGCCGCCACCAGGGCATTCCGCTGTGCGGCGTCGTCCACCAGGATCAGATCAGCCCGGGCCGCGGCGGCGGCCGCGATGTGCTCGGGAACAGCGTCCGGAAACTCAAGAATGGTGTGGTACATGGTAGCCCGGCGATAGATGGGTACCGTTTCCAGGGCCCACATCTTCCCCCGGTGCGTGGGCGCGATCAGTGCGTGCAGCAACGTAGATCGGACCACGCGATCAATACATCCGACCATCACGACCCCCCGCATCGCGCCGAGCGCGTCCCTCAGCGGGCGGACCAGTCTTTCGAGTATCCCCAGCGGTGCCAGGCCTGGGACCTCCGTGCGCTGTGGATAGATGGTCACAGTCCCCGCGGGGCCCGTCACGCTGGACGCGAACGCCGCCGCGAGGTAGATATCGACCTTGCCGGTCGGCACCAGCGCCGTTCCCGTCCCGGCCGACCTGCCGCCTACTTTGGTAAGAGCCCGCAGGTGGCGCAGGATGGCAGCATGGAGCTCGGCCGGCTGGCCGGCGCGATCGACGAGCACTCCCTGGAGGCGGTAGCGCACCCGGGCCTCGCCATCCGCGGCCGGATCGAAGTGGATCTCGGAAGCGTTCTGCTTCAGCGCCTGTGCCAGGTGAAACTGCAGGTACTGTACCTCCGCTGCGGCTCCATGTTCGGACGCGTCACCATGCCTGGTGAACAGGGTATCGAGCATCTCTTCGATGTTGGACGCCAGCGCCAGCGCCCTTCTGACTTGCAGCTTCGTTCGACCGACAACCTCGTCAATCGTGCGCTGATCGGTAGGATCGGCCATGGCCAGGGTCATCTCCAGGCCAAACTTGAGAACCGGCAGGATCCGGCGCTCGCGGAGGAACGCTTCGGGGAGGAGGCGCGCGGCGTCTTCGTCGATGATGTCGTGGGTGAGATAGACATAGGGATAGCCGAGTTGGTTACTCAGCGCCCAGGCGATGTCGTCCTCCGTGACGTCTCCATGCTCGACTAGAATTTGTCCGAGCCGCTTCTTGCTGCGGGTCTGAGCCTGGATCGCGCGCTCCAGTTGTTCAGGTGTGATGAAGAGATTCTCGACCAGGATCTCGCCTAACCGGCTGTGCGGCTGAGCCTCGCCCGCGGTCCGTCGGATGTCGAGGGCCGGCGCCCCCTGCAGCCAGGATGCAATGACCCGCGCCAGGGTTTTCGGGTCTATGGGTTTCTCGACGATTCCGATGCATCCGGCCCGCATCCACCGCTCCTGGTCGTCGGGCGGTGCGAGGGCGCTCATCGCGACGACCTTCAGGGGTGCTCCCCAGGCACTCTCGCGAAGACGACGCAACACCTCCAGACCGTGCATGTCGGGGAGGTGCATGTCGAGCAACATCAGATCGGGTGTGACCTCCTTGGCGACCGCCAGCGCCTCTGCTCCCGACCGGGCTTCTCGCACTTCGAGCCCTGCGGGTTCCAGGGCCTTCTTCAAGAGAAGAAGAGTCGCTGGGTGGTCGTCGACAGCAAGGACGCGCGCAGGTCGCGTCATCGGCTGCTCCCATCGTCCGAATCCGCGCGGTCCTGCAGGATCACGTCTATGAGATCCAGGAACTTGCTCACGTCTAGCGGTTTGGTCAAGTATGCTTGTGCTCCAGCGGCAAGGAGGCGGTGGATCTGTCTCGGATCCGTGTCTGCGCTGATCACCGCCACCGGGATCTGGCGGGTCTCGGGATCTTCGCGCAAGCGGCGCACGACTTCAGTCCCTGGGATGTCTGGCAGGTCCAGATCCACGAGTATTAGGCGCGGGCCGTGCTCGCGGGCGAGATCAAGGCCCGTTCGGCCACACACGGCCGCGAGAAACGCGAGCTGCGGTCGATGGACCAGAGCACGCTCGATGAGCGTGAGATTCGACAAGCTATCCTCGATACTGAGCACCATGCCTGAATTCTCAGGCGCTGCGGTCAGCGCTGGTTCCGAGGGGCCGTCGGCCGTGAGCGGCGGCCGTTTTTCAGGGCCCTCGATCAGAGGGAGGTCCACCCAGAAGGTGCTTCCCTGACCGACGCGGCTCTCGACCCCCATCGTCCCTCCCATGATCTCCACCAGTTGTTTGGAGAGGGCCAGACCGAGGCCGGTGCCCTCCACTGGAGTTTGGTCGGCGTCCAGCCGTTCAAAGGGGGAAAAGAGCCGGTTCACCTGCTCCTGACTGATGCCGGGCCCTTCGTCCCTGACCGTGATGCGCAGTCGGCCGGTCGGGGTCTCCCTGCAGGAGAGGGTGGCCGTCCCCGGGTCCCGGTTGTACTTGATGGCGTTGGAGAGAAGGTTCAGGATGACCTGATTCAGCCGCTGCGGATCTGCGAGGACGAACCAGACTTCGTGGTCCGGCACGATCGCCTGAAGTCGGACGTTCCGGTGGACCGCCATGGGGCGCATCAAATCACAGGCCTCCGCCAGGATCTGCCGAAGGGGGACGGGTTCCAGCGAGAGCCGGATGTGCCCCGCCTCGATGCGGGCCATATCCAGCATCTCGTCGATGAGGCTGAGCAGATGCTGTCCGGCCCGAGTGATCTGCTCCGCTGCCTGGCGCTGGTCGGCCGTGAGCTGATCCATCTCCAGAAGCTGGGAGAAGCCCAAAATGGCGTTGAGAGGGGTACGCAACTCGTGGCTCGTGCGTGAAAGGAACTCGCTCTTTGCCCGGTTTGCCCTTTCAGCGGCCTCCATCGCCAGGCGATCCTCTTCGGCCCGCTTGCGCTCCGTGATGTCGCGGACGATGCTTTCAATGGCTACCGGGTGTCCGTCTCTGTCCGAAATGACGACGCTGCGCTGTTCCGTCCAGACGAGAGTTCTGTCTTTGCGGATCCAGCGGGCGACGACAGGCTCGGCCTGAGCCGCCCCGCCGTGGATCTGTCGTTGCCATGCGCCCCGATCCTCCGGGTGGACCATCTTCAGGATCAGCTCAGGGTCGGCGTAATACTCCTGAGGCGTGTAGCCTGTCATTGCTGTGGCTGCAGGGCTCACGTACTCGAACCACCGCGCGGGAGAGAGGCGATAACGATAGATGAGATCCTGAGCGTTCTCGGCCAGCCGCCGGAACCGCTCTTCGTTGATGCGCACCGAGGCATTGGCGTCGCGCAGCTGTGCCTCGCGCAACTCCAACGACTCTGCCATGTTGTCCAGGGCGCGCGCCAGTTGCCCCAGTTCGCCCGACCCGTAGGGCAACCCGGTGCGCGCGCTGAAATCGCCCGCGCTCAGCCGGCCCGCCGTCTTCATGAGTGATCGCACGGGCGCAAGCACCAGCATGGTGCTCCCTGCCCGGGCAGCCATGAGCGCCAGGAGGCCGACGATCAGCAGCCCGGCAAGGGCGCCCTGCCGGAGATGGATGACTTCCGCATAGGCAGCGGCGCGCGGGATCCCGACGCTGACATACAGGTCTCCGTCCTGCGGAGTGCCTCGAACTGCGGCGAAGGCGTACAGCCGCGCGACTCCGTCCAGGCCCACCGCCTCCACAGTCCCTGAAATTCGCCGGGTGAGGATGGCTTTGACGATGGGCGCGTCCGGAACTGTCTTTCCCACCCATTGCTCCCCGTCGGGGTGGCGCGCCAGGATCGTGCCGCGACCGTCGAGGACGGTGATCACGGAACCGTCCCGGCGTTGTGTCCTGCCCACCAGCTGGGTGAGCCGCGCCAGGTGCAGGCCAGCGAAGACCAGGACCCGCACCTGGCCGGTCTCGGTCAGGACCGGGTAGGCGAAAATGACCGCAGGTTTCGCGGTGACCCGGCCATGTTGATCTGCGCCTGCAGCAAACTGGCGCGTCTGCAAGGCGCGTTGCACGGTGTAGTGGGTCACGTCGCGGAACCCGTCGACTGGGCGAGCGCTGCAGAAGAGGCCTCCATCTCGCCCGATGGCGCCGATATTGGTGTAGAGTGGGCTTCCCTTCAGCAGGGTGGCGAAGAGTGTGCTGCAGACTGTCCTGTCACCCTCGCGGACGGCGGGCAACTGGGCCAGGGTCTCCAGGAGCTGCCGTGCGCCCTCGGCCAGCCGCTCTTGCTCGCTGGCGAGAACCTGTACCAGACGCAGCGCCTTGCTGGAGGCGTCTCTGGCGGCCCGGCGGTGCTGTTGGATGATGCCGAATACCGTCAGCCCTGTCACGGGAAGGATCGCCAGGAGCACGAGAATCGTCAGGCGGGTCCGCAGGCCCGATAGGAAAGAATGGACCATGGTCTGCCCTCCTAATCGAGCGGCGCTGTTGCCGCTCATGAGATGGTCGGGCAGGACGGGCGGCGGAGAGTTTCGGGACGTGGCGTCACGTCCTCTCCGTTGCCAGCTTGGCCCCACTCCTTTCCCCGCCATCCCGCGCGCCGCCGCCACAAAGCAAGGGCGCGAGACCCGTGAGGATCTCGCGCCCGGACCCCTCGGAAGGAGCATGAGGATCCCGCGATACGACGCGAAGTCCTCTTCGGCAACCCAGCCGACCCCTGGGGGTCCTGTGGCTTCTCCATCCTCAGTGCGGCAGCCTTGCTGTGCAGGCGGCCGTGGTCGGCCTTGGAAGGGCATCCGGCAGTCCCCTCAGGCCCTTCCGGGCGGCCGGGATTGCCATCGCCCGTCCCAGGCCACCTGCACACCTTCGTACCGGGCTCACTTCCCGTCATCCCCGAGATAGAAGACGCCAGGAACGTGCTACGCCGTCCCTGCAGTTCCTCAATCCCTCATGTCATTGTCTAGAGGGAGCAGGGCGGAAAGGGAAGGGCAATTTGCCCCTTACGCAGAGGAGCGCAGACGTGAAGCGAGGAGAGACGTGCCGGGTCTGTTCCCTGATCAGTCAAGCGTTCGCGTGACCAACGACCACTGGGCTGCCGCCTCTGCCAAATAGGCCGCTTCGACCTTTCGTCCATCCCGGTAGAGTCGCTCGGCCTCCTCGGCGTACTGCCGGACCCGCTCATACGCCTGCTGAGCCCGGCCGACCTGCAACGCCGCGGCTTCCTGGCGCACCTTCTCCGCATCGGCGGGTCGACCGGCGGCGCGGTACGCCCGGGCCAGCACGTCCAGCAACTCCGCTCGATCCTCAGCGCTCATTCCTGGCACGGACAGCAGCCGCCGCAACTGCGGAACCGCGAGCGCTGCTCTGCCCGCAATGATCTGCGATTCTGCCAACAACCGATCCACCTGCCGGCATGCCACCGCCTCTCCGAGGTTCTCCAGGATCTTGCGGCAGCGCAGGAGCCTTCCAACGACACCTCCGTCCTGACCTTCTTGAAGATCGAGGTGCGCTATCTGCACTTCAGCGAGCGCCTCGCCTACAAGGTCGCCCTCCTCGCTGCTGGTGGTTGCCGCACGAGCATATGCCGATCGAGCTTCATGGAACTCGCCCAGGGCTTCATACGCTCGTCCGATGTGCCGCCAGTACCGGGCGGCGGTACGTGCGGCGGCCGTGGGCTCGGCCCCCATCGCCCTGGCCAACGTGCGCATGGTGCGCTCTGGGACTCTGGCTCCACGCTCCGCTCTCTTGACAGTGGTCACCTCGAAACCTGCTCGCTCGGCTAGCTGCTCCTGGGTCCAGCCTAACGCCAGCCGCAGCGCCCGGATGTCCTGGCCTGTGGGAGCCAGGAGCGGATCGTCCACCAGTCGATATGTCGAAATGCGGGCCTCTCGATTTCCCTGGCTGCCGCTGCCTGTCGGGACTGTGCGATGAACGTCTTGCGGAGCTCCGTCGGATTGTCCTATCTCCGTCTCCTGCGTCTCCACGGGAGGCAGCTTCGCCAGATCCTCCACTTCCTCTGCCATCAGCCGCAGCAACCCGCGCTCTCCGTCACGCAGCGGTTGGCCAGCCAGCCGGCGGAGGCGGATCAGGACGGGCAGCAAGTCCGCCAACACGAGAGGCCGCCCCAGACTCTGTGCCAGGTCCAGCGCTAACTCAGCCATGTCCAGGCCCGCGCGCAGAGATTGCTGACCGGCGGCTTCCGCTGCGACCGTCAGCGCCTGGACGTGGGTGGCCGGGTTTTCCCGTACCTCGGGGGAATCGAGAACCCGGCGGAGGCGCCCCAGGGCGCCGCTTACGTCTCCCCGCCGCAGCTGCAGGCGGGCGAGCTCAATGTCGATACGCCCCGTGTATTCTCGCAGGGCCTCCCGTTCCGCGCGTGCCCGGTGTAGAGGCGCCTCTGCGCGCAGCAGATTGCCCAGATCCAACCACACCTGTGCCGCGTGGTACAGCGCGTCGGCCGCTGGCAGCGCCCGCCGCGCGAGGCGATAGAGACGGCGCGCCCGGATGAAGCAGCGGAGGGCCTCCTCCGCCTCGCCCCGATACCGGGCAGCCAGGCCAAGGGTAGAGAGTGCCGTGGCAGCCGTCGGAAGGTCTCTCGCGGCCTCGGCGAGACGCAGCGCTTGGCGCGCGGCCGCCTCGGCCTCGCGCAGTCGGGAAGCTTCGCAGCATATCCCGGCCAGGGCGCCATGGAGTTGCGCCAGCTGTCCTTCATCCCCTACAGGCGGCGCCAGCAGGGCGATAGCCCTGCGGATACAGTCAATGGCCGTGTCGTGCTCGAAGACGGCTGCCGCGCAACGGCCGGCCTGCCGCCACACCTCAGCAGCCCGGCGCGGGTCGACCGGCGCCAGGCCCGCCGCGGCCCGGATCAGCAACGGAAGGGCCTGGTGATCCCTTCCGGCCTCCTGATAGCCCGCTGCACAGCGCAGTAGCTGCGCAGCGTCGACGGGCAGGCTGATGCTCATTGCCGCCACCTACAAAACAAATCGCTCGCCGCGGGAAGCGCGGCGAGCGATCTTGCTGCACACCGGACGCTCCGCCTTCGGCAGCCCGGCTGGCTTCATGAGCCCCGGTACTTTGCGCCCCCGCCTCGCGACGGGTTTGCCCTTTCGATTGCGGACCAATCACTACCCCCGATCGAGGGGGCAGATTGCTCTGGCCTTCTCTTACCGAAGCCTCATAAAGTGTATCACAGGATGCCGTGGTTGCCAACCGCCAGCGGTATCGCCGCGGCCGGAAACTTTACAGTCGGCGGCCCAAACCGGCGAGGAGACCCGCCGGGAGGACGAACCTGCCGGGGCGCCGGCTCACGCCCCGGGGCTTCCGGAGGCCACGCGGCATCACTCCGACGGGCGCACACTCTGATACCGCGACGCCGGGGGCGAGGCGGCGAGGGCGGTAACGCTCTCCTCATGGTTCTCCTGTTTCTCGTGGCGGCAGGGGCGCTCACCGTGGCCGTTCTGGACGGCCTCCTTGGCGAGATTCAGGGGGCCCTCGCCTACCGGCATGCCGTCCAGGCCCTGGCGTTGGCCGAGGCAGGGGCTCACTACGCCGTGGCAACGATCAACGGGACCGGCGGGAGCGCATATGCGGGCGAGACTGACCGCGCGGTCACGCATCCGACCACAGGTCAAATCGGGCTCTTTGATGTCACCGTCCGGTGCTCCGACGGGAGCGTCCCGGCCACCCCCAGTCCATGCGCGGCGGCTCCGCAGCCGGACCTCAGGGTGATCACCTCGACCGGATTCGTCCCGAACAAGACGACGCCGCTGGGCCGGCGGACGGTGGTGGTGACGCTGCGGCAGGGCTCCATGACCTCACTGACCTTCGCGGTCTGCGGTGTGGACGGGGTGACTCTGGATCGTGACACGGCGACCTATGGAAACGTTGGCAGCGACCAGAACATCTCGCTGAAGGGCCCGCCCCAGACGGAAGGGTCGCTGGCCCGGATCTATGCCTACAACGGCCAGGCGGGGGATGCCACGGCCGGAGGCACCGTCAGTTGCTCCGGGTCGTGCGGCGGTCCGTACAATCAGGTGGCCGGCACCACCACGAACAACTACCCTGGCGGCCGGGTCTGTCCAACGCTACCGGCCTTCAGTTGCACCCCTGCCGTAGACGCCAGCGGCGATCGCCTCAACCAGAACAGCCTCACCATCAGCGCGGCCAGCGGCAACACGGTGCTGCGCGACGTGACCATGAATTCCAATTCTACGTTGACCTTCGAAACCACCAGTGCCAGCGAGATCCTGGAGGTGCACTTCCGGACGTTGATTGTCGGCCAGAGCAGCCGCGTGCGGATCACCGGGCCGGGGAAGGTCGTTCTTCATCTGGCAGGCCGCATGGAGATCAACCAGGGAACCCTCTTCGGAGTCGACGGCGCCGACGCCGACATCGCGCCCGGGCGGCTGGTGGTCGAGAGCTGCGCCACCGACAGTGGGACCGACTATGCTGTCGAGTTTCACCAGACGGAGCGCATCAATGGGATCATCCTGGCTCCCAACGGCAGGGTGCAACTGGATCAGGCGAGCCTCTCCCGCGGTGCGGTTCAGGCGCGCACGGTGGGGCTTGACCGCAATACGCAGTTTCAGTTCGATACGACGAGCTTCGCGATCAGCGGCGGAGCCTTCAACACCCTGATCTCCTGGCGCGAGCAACCGTGAAGGACCTTCGGCTCCTTGGAGGCGGTGCGCCAGCCAGAGTCTGATCCCAGCCCCCGAGGGGCCTACGCGCCTGGCCGATCCCCTGGAGATCCCGGTGAGGACACGGCCCGGACGGCTCTCAGGGCGTCTTCCGCATATCTGTCGCGGAGCCGGGCCCCCAGGCGGGCGGCCAGATCGGCGGCGTTGAACGGTTTCGTGATGTAGTCGCGCGCCCCGGTGTCGAACCCCATCACCTTGGACTCCTCGTCAGAGAGCGCGGTCAGAAAGATGATCGGGATGTGTCGTGTCGCCGGATCAGCCTGGAGCGCCTGCGAGACCTCGAACCCCGACGGGCCGGGCATCACGACATCCAGGAGGATGACATCGGGATGCCAGGATTTCACCACGTCGAGCGCTTCAGCCCCGCTGGCCGCGGTCTGGACGGTGCAGCCCCAGCGCGTCAGGTGCGCGGCGAGCACGTCCCGGTTCACCGGCTGGTTGTCAGCGACCAGAACGCGAGGCGAGCGGTCGCCGACGAACGGCGCCAGGGGCGTCTTTGCCGCCATCTCGAACCCCCTTCTGGACCACGGTGAGAGACGCGAAGGCCTCCACCACGTCCTCGTCCCATTGACTCCCCCCGCCGCCCCACAGGATCTCTCGGGCCTCTTCGGGTGAGAGCGCCTTGCGGTACGGCCGGTCTGAGGTCATGGCATCGTATGCGTCCGCGACGGCCACGATGCGCCCTTCGATGGGGATCGCGTCTCCCTTGAGCCCGTGTGGATACCCGGCGCCGTCCCACCGCTCGTGGTGGATCAGGGCGATGGCCTCGGCCTTCTGCATGAGGGGAAAGCGGCTGCCGGAGAGGATGGTGGCCCCGATCGTGGTGTGGGTCTTCATCACCTCGAACTCCTTGGCGGTCAGTTTCCCCGGTTTGAGGAGGATGGTATCCGAGATTCCGATCTTGCCCACGTCGTGCAGAGGGGCCGCGCGCCGTATGAACTCGACCTCGGATTCCGGCAGGCCGAGCGCCGCAGCGAGCCGCGCCGCCATCTCGCCAACCCGCTGGGTATGCTTGCCGGTCAGGTCGTCTCGATACTCCGCCGCTCTGGCCAGGCGCTCAAGGATCTCGATCCGGGCGTCTTCCAGTTCCTGGGTGCGCTCGCGCACCTTGTGTTCGAGCAGCAGGTTCTGATCCTGGAGCTGCAGGTGGAGGAGCCGGGTCTCGAGCAGGTTCCTGATCCGCAAGAGGACCTCTGTCTGGTCGAACGGCTTGGTGAGGAAGTCCTTGGCCCCCATGGAGAGGGCGCGCTGCCTGGCCTCCTGGGTGATGTCGGCGGTCAGGATCAGGATCGGCAGGTACGCACCACCGGCGGTCAGCGGCCGTAGCTGATCCATGATGGCAAATCCATCAAGGTGCGGCATATGGAGGTCGAGCAGGATCAGGTCCGGCCTGTAGTCCGCAAAGAGCGGCGCCGCCTTCCGCGGGTCGGTAGTGCCCCTGACGCCCGTGTAGCCTGCCTGCGTGAGGATCCGTTCCAGGAGGCGGAGGTTCGCATCCTGGTCGTCGACGATCAGGACCCGGGCGTGCTTCAGCGTATCCTCATCCATGGTCATTCCGCGGGGTCCCGCACCGTCCCGTCCCGCAGGGTCCCATCCAGCACCGGCAGGAGCGCTTTGACATCGAACGGCTTGGTCAGGTAGCCCCGCGCCCCCATCGCGCGCAGCCGGTCGACCTGGCCCCGCGTCGCATCGGCGGTGATGACGACCACCGGGATTGAGCGGGTGTCGGGATCTTTCTGGAGGCGCCGCAGGACATCGTTGCCGGACACGTCCGGCAGGTTGAGGTCGAGCAGGATCAGGTCGGGCCGGTGCCTGCGGGCCAGGTCCAGGCCCAGCCGTCCCTGCATGGCCGTCAGGAGTCGCACGCCGGGACGATGCGCCAGCAGACGCTCCATCAGGTGGACGTTCGAAAGGTTGTCCTCGATGTAGATGTAGAGGATGCTCCGGACCTCGCCGTTGGCCTCGCCCGCGGCCGACGCCGCTCCGTCGCCTGTTCGCTCCGCGCGCTCCGCCAGCTCGACCGGCGCCTCGGCGGGCGGCAGTTCCACCCAGAACGTGCTGCCCTGTCCCACCGTACTCTCGACCCCGATCGTTCCTTCCATGGCTTCTGTCAGCCGCTTGGAGAGGGCCAGGCCGAGCCCGGTCCCTTCGATGTCGGTCTGCTCGGCGCCCAGGCGGGCGAAGGGAGTGAAGAGACCCTGTATCTTCTCAGGAGGGATGCCCGGGCCGGTATCGGCCACGTTGATGCGGATGCGGTTCCCCGGGGTCTCCTCGCACGTGACTGTGATCGCTCCGCCTTCGCGGTTGTACTTGACCGCGTTGGAACACAGGTTCAGGAGCACCTGCTTCAGCCGCTGCCGGTCGGCCATGACATACCGGTCCTCGGGGACCCGGATGTCGACTCGGCACCGGCAGGCCGAAGCGGCCGCCAGGGGCCGGACCAGGTCCATGACATCCCTCACGACCTCACCCACACGGACCGGCTCGAGCGAGAGGGTCATGCGGCCGGCCTCGATGCGGGCGATGTCCAGCACCTCGTTGATGAGGTCCAGCAGGTGCCGCCCGGCCTTGAGGATCTGCTCCACGCTCTCCTGCTGGTCGGAGTTCGGGCTGTCCATCTCCAGGAGTTGGCCGAACCCCAGGATGGCGTTCAGCGGGGTGCGCAGTTCGTGGCTCATGCGCGAGAGAAACTCGCTTTTGGCCTGATTGGCCCGGTCGGCGGTCGTTTTGGCCTCGTGCAGCTCGGCGGTGCGCTCGGCGACGCGGCGCTCGAGGTCAGCGGCGTATTCCTGCAGGGCTTGGTGCATGCGTGCATCCTGGAGGGCAACGGCGAGCTGGTCGGCCAACTCGCGTGCGATCTCCACATGCTCGGGGGTGAAGGAGCCAGGATCTTCGTCTCCCACATTCAGGGAACCGATCAACGCGCCGTGAGCCCTAACGGGAACTTTCATGAATGATCGGATCCCCTCAGCCATTACAACCTGGGCCGAGGCCGGCGGATTTGTGAACGTCTGAAGGTCATCGACGATCTGCGCCTGCTGACGACTGAACTCCTCGGGAATCCCGAACGCGTCCAGCGTCAGGCGTGCACCCGTCTGCAAGGCCGTCTCGCCGTCCACGCTGGAGGCGAATACCATCGCCTCGCCCCGTGCGAAGTCGAATACCGCGACGCTCGCCCGCTTGCAGGGTACCAGGCGCCGAATGTGGCGCAGCGCCGCCTCGGCGATGGCCTCGGCAGATTCCGCCCTCAGGATGGCCTGGTCGATCTCGTGCAGCGTGCGCAGGCGGTCGGCGTACCTGCGCGCTCGGTCTAAGGCCTGTTCGGTCTCGGCCTGCCGGGCCTGGAGGCTCGCGGCCATCGCATCAAAGGCCTGCGCCAGTTCGGCAAGTTCATCCCGTCCCCCGCTCAACTCTGCGCGCGCGCTGAGATCGCCACTGCTCAGCCGGCGAGTGGCGCCAACCAGCGCATCCACCCGGCGCAGGACGAAGCGGTCCGCGCCGGCCCAGGCGGCGGCAAACGCCAGGAGGGCAATCAGCAGGTAGCCCACCAGCAGCCTGGTCATGAGGGCGTTGGCGCCGGCGAAGACCACGGCCGTCGGAATACCTACGCTGACGTATGCGCGACCCTCAACCGAGGGGGCGCCCAGTGAGGTGAAGGCATACAGGCGCCGCACGCCATCCACGCCCACGGCCTCGGCGGTCCCTTCGTGGCGCAGGGCCAGAATGGCTTTGACGATCGGAGCATCGGTGACCGACCGCCCGACCCACTGCTCAGAGTCGGGGTGGCGGGCCAGAATCGTGCCTGAATGATCAACGACGGTAAGGACCCCCCCGTCGGGGAGCTTTACCTGGGCGGCCAGCCGGTTGAGCCAGGCCAGATCCAGCGCCGCGAACAGCACGACCCTGACCTGGCCCGCAGGGTCGAGCACGGGATGGGCCACGTTGACCGTAGGCCTGCCGGTGAGGCGACCCACCTGATAGTCCCCAATGGCAAATCGCTGTGTCCGGATTGCGCGTTGGAAATAGGCGCGGTCGGCGACGTTGACCGGACTGGTCATCGGGATGCCGGTGCAAAAGACGTTCCCGTCCAGGTCGACCGCTCCGAGATTCGCGTATTTCAAGTCGACGCTCAGCAGGCTGGCGAAGAACGCGCTGCAGGCCGCGGCAT
>JACQHU010000076.1 GCA_016198805.1 Armatimonadota bacterium | reverse complement strand
CGTTCTCCTCAGAGCGATCCAGGATCACATCGATGTAGCCGTCCCGCGCCGCCCACGGATCGTGGAAGACCTGTTCCCCCACATCCTCGAACAGCGCGTCCACTGCGCCTTTCAACCAGTCCAGCGCCTCGCGCAGCGGCGCTCGCCACCGCTGGTGCCAGTCGGATCGGAGCCGGCATCCGCAGTCATCCCGCCATCGCTCCACCCCGTGCGGGCACGACCAGGAGGTCCGGTCCCAGATCTCGACCTCGTGGGTCGGCGGATGGTCGGCGAGAAACGCGGCGTAGTTGGTAAACCTGGCGCCGTGGCGCTCCTCCAGGATCCTGACGGCGTAGGCCAGCGCCATGTCGCCGAACCGGTGGTGGTGCCCGTAGGTCTCCCCGTCGGTGGCGACGTGCACCAGGCGGCCCTCACTCCAGTCGCCCTCGGCCGCCAGCCCCAGCAACCGGCTGGCCAGGTCCTCACCGCTGTTCAGTAGGGGACCGAACGCGATCTCGCGCGCGACGGTCCGCTCGTACAGGAAGAGGGCGATGGACAGGCCCGGGGCAGGGCGGCACAGGTACGCGCGGGTCGTATCCAGGACTTCCGGCCGCACCTCAACCCACTCGCCCGATGGGAGCGCCCGCACCCGGGCCGCCTGGTGGGGCGAGAGGATCGTGAACGCGATCCCGCACTCGGCGAGGGCGGCCAGCGTCTCACGGTCGACGGCGGTCTCGGGGAGCCACATGCCCTCCGGCGGCCGGCCGAACCGGCGCTGGAAGTCCGCGATCCCCCACCGGATCTGCGTGAGTTTGTCGCGGCGGTCCGCCAGCGGCATGATGACGTGGTTGTACGGCTGCGCCAGAGCATTGCCGAATCCGCGCCCGGCCCGGCTGGCGCGATCTGCCTGGAGGATCTGGATGTAGACGTCCGGGGTATGCTGCTCGAGCCAGCGCATGAGCGTGGGGCCCACGTTGAACGACATCGTCAGGTAGTTGTTGACGATGCGGGCGATCCGCCCGCGCGCGTCGAGGATGCGCGCGGCGGCATTGGGCGCGTAGCACTCGGCGGAGATGCGGGCGTTCCAGTCGTGGGCCGGCGCCGCCTCATCGTCGACCTCCACGACGTCCAGCCACGGGTGCTCGCGGGCCGGCTGGTAGAAGTGGCCGTGGATACAGAAGAGCGCGTTCACGACGTGTAGCGGGTTTCCCCTCTGGGCAGCACCACCACGCCGGATGGATCCACCTGGTAGCGCTGCGCGTCGCGCAGTGGATCGAACCCGATGGCGTCGACGTCGGCGATGATGTTGTACCGGTCGACGATGACGCGGCGCAGGCGCGCGCCCGCGCCGACCAGGGTGTGATCCATGATGATCGACTCTTCGATCACCGCGCCCCGGCCGGCCTTGACACCGCGGCCCAGGATCGACCGCCGCACTGTCGCCTCTTCGATCCGGCAGCCCTCGCCGACCAGCGAGTCGACGATCTCGCCGCCGATGATGTGCGCGGCGGGCCCCCCGAAGGCCGCGGTGAGGATCGGCCACCGGGGGTTGTCCAGGTCGAACGGGGGCGTTGGGCCCAGCAGATCCATATGCGCCTGCCAGTAGGCGCCGATGGTGCCGACGTCGCGCCAGTACCCCGTCTCCTCATAGGGCCTGGTCCCGGGGATGTCGTTCGTCATGAAATCGTAGGCGAAGACCCCGGCATACGGCACCAGTTCAGGGATGATGGTCCGGCCGAAGTCGTGGTCGGTGCTGCGGCGGGCGTCTTCGATCAACGTCTCCACCAGCAGGTCGCGGTTGAAGATGTAGTTGCCCATCGACGACAGCGCCCGCGTGGGATCCTGGGGCATCGGCCGCGGGCTGGCCGGCTTCTCATCGAACCCGAAGATCCGGCCGTCGAGGTCGGCGTCGATGATCCCGAACCCCGAGGCCTGCTCGATGGGCACCGGCAGGGCCGCGACGGTGACCTGGGCGTCCCGTTCCAGGTGGAACGTGAGCATCTGGTTGATATCCATGCGGTAGATATGGTCGGCGCCGTAGACGGCCACGATGTCGGGGTTGAAATCGCGCAACAGGTTGAGGTTCTGGTAGACGGCGTCGGCGGTGCCCCGGTACCAGGTCTCGCCCCAGCGCATCTGCGGCGGCACCGCAATCACGAAGTGATCGGGGAGACCGCTGAACCGCCAGCCCACCCGGAGGTGTTCGATCAGCGACTGGGACTTGTACTGCACGAGCGCGTAGATGGCGTGGATCCCTGAGTTCACCAGGTTCGACAGGACGAAATCGACGATGCGGTACTTCCCGCCGAACGGCACCGCCGGCTTCCCCCGCTCGCGGGTGAGCGGCTGCAGGCGGTCCCCGCGGCCCCCGGCCAGGACGAACCCCAGGACGCGCGGTCGAGTGGGGCGGGCCCGGGCCATCAGAGCGATCGGACGTCGCGGGAGCCGCGCACGTGGTCCAGCACGTCGGCAAAGGGAAAGTCCTGGGCCTCGCGCGCGGCCAGGAACGCCTCGTCGTCGGCCTGCACCGGCTGCCCCTCCGCCGCCCGCCGGAAGAGGTGGCCCAGCCTGGTGAAGTGGGCGTAGTGCTCGGCGAAGCGGCTCTCGGCGTAGTTGCGGGCGGCCTGAGTGGTGATCAGAAACTGCCAGTCCGACGCCTGCATGAGCAGCAGTTCGCGGGCCATCTGCGCGAGCACCCGCCGGAGGACGGGATGGTCCTCCCACGCGACGCCGCTGGCGAGCGTCCAGAAATCCTCCTCAGCCGCGTAGGCCATGTCCCAGGTCCACTCGGTATCGCGGTTGAGCCACACGCGGTGATCGCCTCCCTCGCCCCACGACCCCTCGAGCAGGGTGATGGCTTCCGCCGATGGATGCCGGTCGATGTACCCGGCCAGGGTCTCGACCACGACCCCCGCCTCGGGCAACCTGGCGAGCAGTTCACCGATGAAGGCCGGGCCCTCAAACCACCAGTGACCGAACAACTCCGTGTCGTAGGGGTTGCACGTCATCACCGGATGGACCGACTTCGCGCCCTCATCAGCCAGGATGCCGGCGATCAGCGACGTGAAGTGCGCCCCATGGCTCCGAGCGCCCGCCTGGGCCGCGGCAGGGTCGTAGATCAGCTTCGCCCCGAGATCGCTTTTGGGATCGGTGACGCGCCAGTACCGGATGCCGCCCGGAAAGTGCTTCTTGTGGAACTCCAGGTAGGCCCCATCACCCGGATAGCCGACCTCGCGGCTCCAGACCTGCAGCGTGGTCTGCGGGTCTCTGGTGAACACCACGGCCTCGCCGACGCCGCCGCGCGACGCGGCCACATACGGCCGGTACGGCGTGCGGTCGCGCCGGTAGGTCGGGTGCTCCGCCCCTGCCCCGACCGCGCGCAGGGCCGGGTAGTAGTCCCGGTACGCGGACAGCGGGTCGCCGCCCCGAAGGAGGTGCGCGTCGGTGATGAAGTATTCCAGGCCGTGCGCGGCCAGGTGCTCCTCGATGCCGCGCCGCTTCCTCCGCACCCGGCCCTTGAGCGGGCCCGCAGGCGGCGTCCACTCGTAACGGGGGCGATAGCCGCACTCGGGGAGCCAGACCCCGCGGGGAGCCGCCCCGAAATGCCGCAGGTGGGCAGCCCTGCCCACCCTGAGGTGCAGGTCGACCGACTCCTCCCGCGCCAGCAGCGGCAGGTAGCCATGCGCGGCCGCCGAGGTGATGAGCTCGACCGCGCCGGCATCCGCAAGCCGCCGAAATGCGCCGATCAGGTCGCCGTCCAGCGCGAGGAAGCGTTCGAGGGCACCCCGGTAGATGCGCTCCCAGAAGTGCGTCAGGTCGGCGAGCGCGGACTGGCCGATGCGTTGGAAGTGCGCCCGGTTCTCTGTGACCGATTCCAGCCGCTGGCGCAGGAACGCCTCGATCTCCGGCCGGTAGGATGGATGGGCCAGTTGCTCACACAGGATCGGCGAGACGTTGATCGTGATCGGGGTGCGCCGGCCCTGCGCCGCCATCTCTTCCAGCAGCTCCAGCAGCGGCAGGTAGCAGCCGATGGTGACCTCGGAGAGCCAGTCGCTCCCGTGCGGCCACCGTCCATGTCCCAGCACGAAAGGCAGGTGTGAGTGGAGGGCCAGCAGGAAGTATCCGCGAGGAGGAAGGGCCATGATGCCTCCGCTTGACTTGGCCTCACGTGACATGAATTCCTGCTGGTCACCCCGGCCTGCAGGACGTCACGCATCCGTTTACGGCTGGCGCTGACGGCGGAACCAGTCGACGGTGGCGGCCAGCCCAGCCTCGATCGCGACCTGCGGCCTCCATCCCAGCCGTTCCCGCGCGGTCCCGGCATCCAGGGCGATGTGCCTGACCTCCCCCGGACGGCGTGGGCCGTAGATCGGCGGCATTGTCACCCCGGTGGTCTGCGCCAGGGCCCGGTAGATGGCGTTGACACTCGTCGCCTGCCCGGTCCCGATGTTCAGGGCGCCGTCCGCGCGGCGGTCGGCGGCCAGGAGGTTCGCCCGCACCACATCGTCCACGTAGACGAAGTCCCGGGTCTGCTCCCCGTCGCCGTAGATAGTCGGCCGCCGTCCTTCCAGCAGCGCCCCGGTGAAGATGGCCACCACGCCGGCCTCCCCGTAGGGATCCTGGCGCGGGCCATACACGTTGGCGTAGCGCAGGCTGCAGGCGCGTAACCCGTGCAGCCGCTGAACCAGGGCGGCGTATTGTTCTGCGGCATACTTGGCGCACCCGTACGGAGAGAGCGGAGCCACCGGCGTGGTCTCATCGGCCGGCAGGCGCGCCGGTTCGCCATACAGCGCGCCGCCTGTGGAGGCCAGGATCAGGTACTCCACGCCGAACTCGACGCACAGGCTCAGGATCCGCAGCGTCCCCAGCACGTTCACGTCCGCATCATGGATTGGGTCCTGCACCGAGGCGTTGACCGAGACCTGTGCCGCCTGATGGTTCACCATCTGCGGTCGCTCCTGGGCGAAAACCTCCCGCAGCGCCGGGTCCCGGACATCCGTCTGGAAGAACCTGACGCGCGGGGAGACGAACTCGCGGCGGCCGCTGGCCAGCGAGTCCACGACGGCGACATCGTCGCTCCTGACAAGATGGGCATCCACGATGTGCGAGCCGATGAACCCGGCCCCCCCGGTCACGAGCACGCGCATGGCGACTCCTTCTATTGGGACCTTGGGCTCCTGTCTGTGATGGGCGTCCCGGCGGTGGGGTTCCCGCCGGGGGACCCGGCGGCTGGCGATGTCCCGGGCAGCGCTCCGGAGAGCAGGGAGCCCACCCCGGCCGGCAGTTCGACTCCCCCGGCCTCAAGCGCGGCCAGCAGCCCGCGACGCAGTTCGCGTTCGGCGCGCGTCTGGCTGCCCGGCCGGACCATGACCACCACCCGGAGCCGCACGTCTACGGCGCCCAGGTCGATGATCCCCTGCACCTCCGGCGGTCCCAGGACCACGCCCACGTTCTCACCGGCCCAGGCCTCGACGGCGCGCTGCATGACGTCCATCGCCCGCCCCAGGTCGGCGCCGTAGGGCAGGCTCACGTGGACGATGGCCCGCATGAAGCCCCGGTTCATGTTGCCGAAGCGCTGGACCTCGCCGTTCGGGATCGTCACCAGCTCGCCCGAGAACTGGCGGAGCTGGATCGTCCGCAGGCTCAGTCGCTCGACTTCGCCCGTGACGTCCCCGACGCGCACGACATCGCCGACCTGGATCAACCCTTCGAACAGCAGGAAGAACCCCGCGATGATGTCGCGGATCAGGTGCTGCGCTCCGAACCCGATGGCGATGCCGGCGATTCCCGCGCTGGCCAGGATCGCCGAGACGTTGAACCGCAGCCGATCGAGGATCATGACAAGCCCGGCGAAGTAGAACAGGTAGCGCAGCACGCTCTCCAGCAACGGCACGAGCGTGCGCATCTGCGCTCGTCGCTCCGGCGGATGCCGGGGGTCGTCAGGCCGGACGGTCCGCCGCAGCAGGACGGTGGCCAGATGCAGGGCGACCCGCACCCCGACGATGATGATCAGGACGGCCACGGCGGTCTCGACCAGGGCCGCAAGCCGGGCGGGATGCAGGAGCTCGTTCAACAGGCGCCGGAAGACGCCCACGTCGGGGGAAACCTGCAGCCTCATGGCCGGACGCGCCGCGCGGCCATCCGGCGGGCGCGCGGCAGGGCTGCCCGGCGGGCACGGGCGATGGCATTGACACCCGCCTGGACCTCCGCCAGCGACGCCGCATCGAGCCGCCACTTGATCTCGCGCACCAGTTCAGCCGAGGTCATCTCCGGCGGCGTCCACGGCGTCTCGCGGCCGTAGAGGCGGGCGTGGCGCGCCTGTTCCATCGCGCGCAGGACCTCGCGCTGCCCGGCGCGCGGCAGGTGCACGATGGCCTCCCGGATCCGGCCGCGCAGCTGCAGCAGATGCCGGAGGTCTTGCCCCGAAGGCATGCCGGGATGCGACCTCATCGCCGTAGGAAAGTTCGCGCCCGGTCCGGCCGCCCCTTTCCTGCGCTCCGCGCGGCGCATCGCGGGTCGAGCCCGCAAGGGAAACCGCTCCTGCCGACCGAACAAACGTGGCCCATGGTGCTCGACGACGTCGGCGAGATCACCCGGATCGACGCGGGCGGCATGCTGGGCCTGATCCAGCGCCTGGCGGACATGACGCTGGAAGGCTGGCTCGCCGCCGCCGATATCCCGCTGCCCCCGCGCCGCCCGGGGGTCGTGGTCGTCGCCGGACTGGGCGGTTCCGGCATCGGCGGTGATCTGCTCCGCGCGCTCCTGGCCCCCTACTCGCCGATCCCCATCGTGGTCGTGAAGGACACCCGCCTCCCGGCGTTCGTCGGCCCTGAGACGTTGCTGTTCGCCTCCTCGTACTCCGGCAACACGGAGGAGACGCTGGCGCTGCACGGGGCGGCGCGTCGCAGCGGCGCCTGGATCGTGGCGATCACCTCGGGCGGCACGCTGGCCCGGCGGGCACGCGCGGAGGGACATCCGGTGGTGACGGTCCCGGCGGGCCTCCCACCGCGCGCGGCGCTGCCCCATCTCCTCATGCCGATGCTGCGGGTGACGGCGAGCCTCGGGCTGGGGGGGCCAACTGACAGCGACGTCCGCGCGACCGCGGCGCTGCTGAGGGACCTGGCCGGCCGGCTGGGACCGGCTGTGCCGGTCCCGGAGAATCCTGCGAAACGCCTGGCCTCGCGCCTCCACGGACATGTGCCCGTGGTGTATGCCGCGACCCCCACCACGGCGCCGGTCGCCTACCGGTGGAAGACCCAGTTGAACGAGAACGCCAAGGTGTTCGCCCTGTGGAATGCCTTCCCTGAACTCAGCCACAACGAGGTGGTTGGGTGGGAGGGGGTTCAGGCCGCCGGCGCCCCCTTCGTCGTCATTCTACGCGACGAGGACGACGGACCCCGGGCGGCGCGCGAGGTGGAGGCGGCGAAAGCCGTGTCGCTGTCCCGGGCGCGGGGGGTGGAGGAGGTCTGGTCGCAGGGGATGGGTCTGCTGACCCGGCTGATGTCCCTGGTGCTGTTCGGTGACTTCGTCAGCGCCTACCTGGCGGTGCTGCGCGGGATCGACCCCACCCCGATCCAGCGCATCACCGAGATGAAGCGACGGCTGCAGGATGGCCCCGAAGCACGCTGAACTCTTATAAGGATGTAGAGAGCCTCGGAGGATCAGGATGGCGCGCGTATACCTGGAGGGTGTCACCAAGAAGTTCGGGACGGTCACCGCGGTGAACAACGTCTCGCTGGAGATTCCCGACCGCCAGTTCACCGTCCTGGTCGGGCCGTCGGGGTGCGGGAAGACCACGGCGCTCCGGCTGATCGCCGGGCTGGAGGAGGCCACCGCCGGCAACATCTATATCGGCGACCGGCTGGTCAACGATGTGGCCCCCAAAGACCGCGACATCGCCATGGTCTTCCAGAACTACGCGCTCTATCCCCACATGTCGGTGTACGACAATATGGCGTTCGGCCTGCGTCTGCGCAGGTATTCCAGACAGGAGATCGACCGCCGGGTAAAGGAAGCCGCCGCGCTGCTGGGGATCGAGCAGCTGCTCGAGCGCAAGCCGAAGCAACTGTCGGGCGGCCAGCGGCAGCGCGTGGCGCTGGGCCGGGCCATCGTCCGCGAGCCGCAGGTCTTCCTCATGGACGAGCCGCTGTCCAACCTGGACGCCAAGCTGCGCGTGCAGACCCGCGCGGAGATCAAGAAGCTGCAGGCCCGGCTGCAGACGACGACCATCTACGTCACCCACGACCAGGTCGAGGCGATGACGATGGGCGACCGCATCGTCGTCATGCGTGACGGCCTGGTGCAGCAGGTGGACACGCCGCTGAACCTCTACGAGCGGCCGGCCAACCTGTTCGTGGCCGGCTTCATCGGCAGCCCGGCGATGAATTTCATCGAGGCCACCCTCAGGCAGCGCAACAGCACGGTGATGGTCGATGCAGACTCGTTCTCCATGGAAGTCCCCTCCGACATCGCCATGCATGCCAGGGAGTGGATCGGCACACAGGTCATCTTCGGCATCCGGCCCGAGGACATCCAGGATCGCGCCTTCGCCCGCGATGCGAACCCGTCCTGGATCCTCAAGGCGATGGTCGACGTGCACGAGCCGCTGGGATCGGACGTCATCCTGTATCTGAGCTCCGGGCCGCACTCCATTGTCGCCCGCGTGGACGCCCATAGCGACGCCAAGATGGGCGCGATGGCTGAAGTCGTGTTCAATATGCGCAAGCTGCACCTGTTCGACCCCCAGACCCACCAGGCGATCATCTAGCGGCGCCGCGTGACCGACCGCGCCGTCATCGACGATTTCTCTCTGGCAGGAGGAGACCGCGGCTGTCTCCTCCTCCACGGGTTCACCGGGTCTCCGCTGGAGATGGTCCCCATGGCGGAAGCGCTGGCCCGGGATGGCTTGACCGTCCATGTGGCCCGGCTGGCCGGTCACGGCACATCCCCCGAGGACCTGGCGCGGACCTCCTGGGTCGATTGGGTCAATTCCGCGCGCGAGGCCTACCGCGCGCTCTTGCGGCGCTGCAGGGTCGCATCCGTCGGCGGCCTCTCCATGGGCGGCGCCATCGCCCTGCACCTGGCGGCCACGGAGGCGCCGGCGGCCGCCATCGCCATGGCTACGCCGGTCCGGCTGCGGCCTCTGGTGCACCGGCTGGCCCGGGCTGCCCGCCCCGTGCTCCCCTATGCGCCGGTCTTGATGCGGATGGGTCCCCGCTCGCCGGAGGTCATCCGGTATCGCGCATCATACCCGCGCATCCCGCTGGGCGCGCTGGGCGACCTCTCGCAGTTGCTGGACCACACGCGGGAACTCCTGCCGCAGATCCGGGTGCCGGTGCTGGTGGCGCAGGGGCGGTGGGACTGGGCGGTCCCCTCAGATTCCGCCGACGTGATCACCTCGTCGGTGGCCTCATCGGTCCGCCGGCTCGTCTGGCTGCCGGGCTCCGGCCATCTGGTGACGCTGGACCGCGACCGGGCGATGCTGTTCGACGAGGTCCGGCGGTTCCTCCGCGAGCATCTGCCGGCGGCCTGACAGGACGAGACGTCCAGGCTCGCCCGACCGTCGCCGTGATGCGGCGTAGTCACGGAGGGCGGAGGTCTTGATGGACGAGGAACGCCGCATCGAGCAGAGCAAGGTCGCCGTTCGCTGGCTGGTGGTCGTCGTGCTGTGCGCTGCGGCCATCTATCTGCGCCGCAGCGGGACCATCGACACCCCGTGGGTGGTCATCGTCGGACTGACCGCGGTCGTGACCGCGGCCAACCTGACGTTCTCGGCCGTGCTGCGCCGCGGCGCGCCGCGGTGGCTGCGCTATGTGACCACCGCCACCGACCTGGTGCTGACGTCGCTCCTGATCGCCTACAGCGGCGGCAGCGGCAGTCCATTCTACTACGTGTACTTCATCGTCCTGGTCAGCAACAGCATCCGCTACGGGATGAGCATGGCCGTCTTCGTCGCCTTCATCTACAACGTGGCGTACGTGATGGTGCTCCTGCTGCATCCCGTCGGCGGGGACCTGACGATGGAAGGCGTGAAGATCCTGGCCTTCTGGGGCGTGGCGCTGTATGCGGGGTACCTGGCCACGCGCTTCCAGCGCCAGGCGCGCATCCTCCAATCCTACGAGGAGACCATCGCCGGCCTGCGGACGCGACTGGATGAGCTGGAGGCGGCGCATCGTCCGCAGGAGCGCCGCTGATGTCGACGCGCCACTTCCGCTCGCGCACCGTCGGCTGGGGCGTGGCCCTGGCCGCGGTGCTGGTGGCCGCCATCGTCCTGGTGACCTGGAAGGCCACCAATCCTCTGCTGTTCCTGCTCTATCCGGTGCTGGTGCTGGGCGTCCTGGCGCTGCTGGCGATGGCGATGCTCTGGGCGCTGCGGCACTTCTGAGCTACAGCCAGTTCTCGACCACCAGTCCGGGCACTGCGGCGAAGTGGCTGACGTTTCCCGTCACGCCCTCCAGCCGCTCCAGAAAGTACGCCGGGCGGGAGGAACGGTAAGCGCCGTACACGAGTTCCCCCACGGTAATGGTGGAGGTCTGCTGCTGATCCGGCGGGACCTCGGCAAGTCGGCGGACCAGCCGGGAGGGCGGATCGCGTTTGAGCAGCGCGCTGATGGTGTCGGTATCGAACTGATACATCAAAAGGACAGGTTGACCGGCCGGTCCGCCGCAGACTCCCGGGCAACGTCATCTGCGGTGTCAGCCGTTACCTGGGGGCCGATCAGGTGGCGCTCTGGGCCGTGCTGGCCGCGGCTGCCGGCAAGGTGGCAAACGCTTCCAGTTCCGCCCGGGTCGTCAGGTCGTTGAGGGCCACTTCCAGCCGCTTCGACAGCGCGGCTAGTTCCTGGTCTCCGGCGTCCTCGGGAACGGTGAGCATCTCAGCGATG
>JACQHU010000075.1 GCA_016198805.1 Armatimonadota bacterium | reverse complement strand
GCCGGCTCCTCAGCAGTCGTCACGGGGCGGGATCGTAAAGGCCCTCGAATAGCAGCCGCGGTTCAGCCGCTGGCTAGCGGGCGGCTTCGTAGAACCGCCGGACCGCCGCGATGTGGGCGTCCGGCGTCTTCAGGTTCGCCCGCATCGTGGCCACGCTCACGTGGGTCGCGCCGAGCGCCCGCCAGCGCTCGACCTCCAGGCGCCAGTCCTCCGGCCCGCCGCGCGCGATTGAAATGCGGCCTTCGATCCCGACCGCCGACGGGTCCCGGCCGGCCGCCTCCAGGTACCGGTGCAGGCGCGCGACCTGCTCCTCACGGGTCGCGGCCGGAAGCCTGGTGCGTTCATTAACCAGGCTGCCGCCGGGAAACCACCCGTCGCCCACGCGGGCGACACGGTTCACCGCGGCGTCCGATTCACCGCCCATCCAGAGAGGGATCGGGCGCCGGACGGGCAGCGGGTTGATCCCGGCCTCCTCGATGTGGTGCCACCGCCCGTGGAACGTCACGGACTCCTGCGTCCACAGGGCGCGCAGGACCTTGACCTGTTCCTCCATCCGCGCCCCGCGGGTGTGGAAGTTCATGCCGAGGGCCTGGTACTCGACCGAGTTCCATCCGACCCCGACGCCGAGCCGCAGCCGGCCGCCGCTGAGCACGTCGAGTTCGGCCGCCTGCTTGGCCACCAGCGCCGTCTGCCGCTGGGGCAGGATCAGGATGCCGGTGACAAGCTCAAGGCGCTGCGTGCACCCGGCCAGATACCCGAAGAGCACGAATGGCTCGTGGAACATATCTTCCATGGTGTAGCCGAGCCACCCGAGGCGGTCGGCGATATGTGCCCCCAGCACATGGTCGTAGGTGAGGAGGTGGTGGTAGCCGAGCGCTTCCACGGCCTGCGCGAAGTCGCGGATCGCGACCGGGTCCGTGCCGATTTCCGTCTGCGGAAAGACCACGCCGAGGTGCATAGAGCCTCTCCTGGTATGGCAAGTTTGGTGTTCGAGGGCAGCGGCCCCAGTATAGCACCGCCGCCGCAGCAGGACCGACACATGGCGCCCCGAATGGGCCTCGCAACATGGCCCGATTCGTCCTCTCTTCAGCCTGCACGCGCCGCGTCCGATTCCCTATCCGGATTCTCTTTCAACTGATCGGAGCCCGGTAGCGTGCCCCAGGAGTGGTGGGAAAGGTTCTTCTCCGGGCTCTGGCTCGATGTCCAGCGAGAGTTACGGGCCGACCGGACGCCGGCGGAGGCGGATTTCATCGAGCAGGTGCTCCGCCTGCGGCCCGGCGCCGCCGTCCTGGACGTGCCCTGCGGCGAGGGCCGGCTCACGCTGGAACTCGCCGCCCGAGGCTACCAGATGACCGGTGTCGATATCACCGAAGCGGTGCTGGCGGAGGCGCGGCAGAAGGCCGCCGGGCGAGGGCTGCAGATCGCCTGGCACCGCCGCGACATGCGCGACCTGCCCTGGAAGGAGGCCTTCGCCGGGGCGTTTTGCGTCTGGACGAGTTTCGGGTATTTCGATGATGCCGGCAACGAGGCGTTCCTGCGCGCGGTCTCTGCGGCGCTCAGGCCGGGGGCCAGGTTCCTGCTGGAGTTCCAGGCCCTGGCCGAGACGCTGCTCCCGCGGTTTCAGGAGCGGAGCTGGGGGCCTGTTGGTGATGTTCTCGTCCTGGAGGAGCGACGATACGACCACGCGCGCAGCCGCGTGGATGTGGAGTGGACGTTTGTGAGGGGCGGGCGGATTGAGAAGAAGTCGAGTTCGATCCGCGTCTATACCTACAGGGAACTCTGTGAACTGCTCGCCCGGGTCGGGTTCGCAGAGTTCGAAGCGTACGGATCCCTGGAAGGGGAGCCGTTCAGGCTCGGCCAGCGCCTGTACCTGGTCGCCGCGAAGACCGCCGGATGAGACCGGACGCTGCCGGGGAGGGGGTCCCTGGATATGATCGACGAGCACGAGAGAAAGCTCCTCAATGTCGAGGATGTCTTCGGCGACCTCCCGTCCCTGGAGACACCCCGGCTTGTGCTCCGCCGGCTGACCCGGGACGACGCGGAGGATATCTTCGCATACGGGTCTGACCCGGAAGTCACCCGGTACACAGGCTGGCAGACCCACCGCACGATCGAGGACTCGAGAGTCTTCCTGAACGGCGTACTGGCGCTGTACGAGAGCAAGCAGGTGGCGCCATGGGGCATCGCCCACAAGACCGACCGGAAGCTCATCGGCACCTGTGGGTTCGTCTATTGGCTTCCTCAGCACGCGCGGGCGGAGATCGGGTATGGGATTGCCAGGCCCTACTGGAGGCAGGGCTACACGACCGAAGCCATCCGGGCGATCATCGCGTTCGGCTTTCAGTCGATGCAGTTGAACCGCATCGAGGCGCGGTGCGAGCCTGAGAACACCGGTTCCTGGCGAGTCATGGAGAAGGTCGGCATGACCTTCGAGGGGGTCCTACGACAGCACAACTACGCGAAGGGCACATACCGGGACACGAAAATGTACTCGATCCTGAGACAGGAATGGACCGGGTGACCTGGCGGGATCGGATTTTACGACGCCATACTCCTTTCTGGAGCCGCCTCCTTCCTGGGCGCGCGCAGCGCGGTGAACACTGCCGCCAGCCCGGCGGCGGCGAGCAGGAAGCCGGTGGCGACCAGGAAGGCGGCCTCGAACCCCCGCTGATCAGAGACGAACCCGACGAGGAGCGGCGCGATCATGGCGCCGATGTCGCCCATGGTGCGGTTGACGCCGAGGGCCGTCCCCCAGTGCGCCTCCGGGACCAGGTCGGTGATCATGGCGATGACGAAGCTGCCGCCGAGATTCGCCCAGGAGATGAGTGAGATGCCCACGATCAGGCCGGCGGGCGAATCCACGGCCAGGAAACTCAGCACCGACAGCGCGAGCACCACCAGGCCGACAAGTACCACGCGCCGGGTACCGAAGCGCGTCACCAGCCGGCCGCCCAGCACCGCCGCGCCGAACCGCTGCAGCGTGCCCAGCATGAGCAGACTCCCGATGGCCGCCGGCCCCATGCGCACCTCCCGGGCGGCGAACAGCGGGATCAGCGTCATGACGATGCCGGCGTGGAAAAACATGAACGCCAGCATGCTCATGCCCGGACCCAGCACCTCGCCCGGTCGCAGGCGGGTCTGCGCCGGGACGCCCGATGACACAGGAGGCGCGACCTGACCCGCCGCCGGGTGCGGCAACTGCCGGCCCGCCAGCAGCGCGATCAGCCCGGCGACCAGGGGCAGACCAAAGGAGTACCGCCACGTGAGCCATCCGGCGACGAGACCCCCCAGGGCCGGCCCCAGCGCGCTCCCGGTCAACCCGGCCAACTGGTGGTAGCTGAACAGTTGCGCCTTGTTCTCAGGCGTGGCCGCGCGGGCCAGCCAGAACTGCACGGTGAGGATGAACAGCGCCGACCCCACGCCCATGACGGCGCGGCCGGCCAGCACGACAGGAAACGACGGCGCCAGCGCCGTGATCATGGCGCCGGCTGCCAGAATGGCGCCGCCCGCTGCAAACATCGCCGGCAGCGCGGACCGGGCGATGAGCCGGCCCATCGGAACGTTGAAGAGCAGGCGGATGCCGTTGTAGACGGCCAGGGCCAGCGCGACGCGCCCCGCCGAGATTTGAAACTCCCGCTGCAACTGCGGCAGCAGCGGGCCCATGATCGAGATGCCGATCTCCAGCCCGATAAGGATGATCAGGAGCGGTACCACACCGGCCGCTCCTTGGGACCTCCGTGAGGACGCTGGCTCTGTCAAAGCACTGTGACGGTCACAGAGTAGATCGAGGGCAGGAAGTCGGCGATCAACCTCCAGGAGTCTCCCCGGTCGCGGCTCGCGAAGATCTGACCGGTGTTGGTACCCACATAGAGCCCGCATGGATCGCGGGTATCGGCGCACAGCCCGTGCCGCAGCACGCCCAGCCTGACCGCCGGCCCCTTGGGGAGGCCCCGGGTCAGCCGCTGCCAGCGCTTCCCGCCGTTCTCCGTCCGGTACACGGTGAACTGGTCGGTGATGTTGGCGCGGGCTTCTCCCGACTCGACGACCGTATAGAGCGTGTCCGGATCGTGGGGATCCATCGCCAGCGGGAAGCCGAAGTCCGAGGGGAGGTTACTCTGGATGTCGGTCCAGGCGTCGCCTGCGTTCCTTGTCACGTACGTGCCGCAGTGATTCTGCTGGAAGAGCACGTCGGGCTTCGAAGGATGCCCGATCAATCGGTGCACGCACTGCCCGTATTCGGGGTACTTGTCCGGCAGGAAGTCGGCGCGGGTGCCTTTGTTGCAGAATGTCCAGGTCGCGCCGCCGTCGTCAGTGCGCAGCACCCCCACGGCGGAGATGGCCACCCACATCCGTTGAGCATTCGTCGGGTCGAGCACGACGGAATGCAGGCACAGGCCACCGGCGCCCGGCTGCCACCGGCTTCGCGTGGGGTGGTTCTCGAGCCCCTCGGTCATCGCCCACGTCTTGCCGCGGTCGTGGCTGACGAACAAGGCCGCCGGGTCCACGCCGCAGTACAGGGTGTCGGGCTCTGAAGATCGGCCGGGCTCGACGATCCACATGTTCTTGAGGCTCCGGCCGCTGCCTTCGGGGAAGAGAATTCCGCGCTCCGGCTCCTGCCATGTCTTGCCGAAGTCATCGCTGTACCGCAGCGACGAGGCAAAGAAGTCGCCGTTGGCCGCGGCGAATAGACGCGCGCTCCCGCGCAGGTCGAGCGCTGCATGGTAGACGCGATGACCCGCCTGGAATGGACCGTGGGGCGTCCACGTCCGGCGATCTTTCGATGTCAGCAGGAACAGCCCGCGCTTGGTGCCTACTGTCAGGAGGACCGTGCCTGTGGGAAACCTCCGCCGCCCTGCCACTTCGACCCCCCCTTACCCGTCGTGCTGATCATGGTGCGCGCCGCCGGCCACCGAGAGCAGGACGTGCAGCGTCGCGCCTTCTGGGACCGGCGTGTCCAGTCCGCGCAGGTCGCGCACGTTGTCGCGTTCAAGGAAAATGTTGACGAACGGCCGCAGATTTCCTGTCTCCTCGCACAGTTGCGGCCGCAGCCCGGGGAACTGCCGGTCAAGATCGTCGATGATCTCTCGCACCGTGGAGCCCTGTGCACGTACAGACGCGCGATTACCCGCGCGGGCACGAAGCGGCCCCGGCAAATTGATGGTGGCCGTCGGCGACGGCCCGGCGACCATCGAGCGCGGGACGCCTACGAGCGCGGGTTGACCGGAGTGAACCCGGGGCCGCGGTCAGGCGCCGGGAACGGAAGCCCGGGGATGGCCGGACCCTGGTACGGCTCCAGCCGGTAGAACTCCGGCGGGACGCCAGGCCGGCCGGGGCCGATCTGCGGGCCGGGCCCTGGCCGCAGCTGGTACAGTTGCCCGTTGTGGTAGAAGAGGATGATCGGCTCGCACTCGCCCTGCTGGTTGCCGGGGAGCTGGAACGGTTGCTGGTCACCCGGGATCGGCAGCGGGACGAACTCGCGCATGGTCGGCGGCTGCCCCGGCACCGAGGGAGGGGGGAACTGGGGGGCCTGGGCCGGCTGCACAGACGCGGGCTGGGGTTCCGAGACGGCCGCCGCCGGCACGCTTGTCGCCTTCCCCGCAGCGTATCCGACGCCGGCCATTAAGATCCCCACAAGCGTCACCAGAAGGATCACATGCGTCCTGGCCATCGCGCTCGCCCCCTGCCCGAATCCGATGTGCCTCAAGCGTATCACAAACGGGCATGACGTTCAGCAGGAAAGCGCAGGAATCTCTTCTGGGGGTCCGTAGTACGAGGCAGGCCCCTGACGGGTGCTCGGGAGGGCACGAGGATCGAGCGCGTGACGCCATGACCGAGACGAGGACCGGGCTGGCACCCCGCACGGAGGCGGTGGCCATGCTCGGCGTGTCCCTGCTGGCCATGCTGCTCCGTCTGGAACGTCTGGGATCCCGCACCCTGTGGCCCGATGAGGCGTACAGCCTCGATGTCGCCCGCCGCAGTCTCCCCGAGATCCTGGCGTTCATCCGGGGGAGCGATGCGCATCCGGCGGGCTACTACGCGCTCCTCTCGGTGTGGATCCGCCTGGTCGGCGAGCACCTGGCCTGGATGCGG
>JACQHU010000074.1 GCA_016198805.1 Armatimonadota bacterium | reverse complement strand
GTGCAGTACGTGAACAGCGAGGGGTAGCCTTCCGCCAGGTACAGGCGCCGCTCGTCGATCTCCGCCAGGTGGACAATGAGGGCGACGGTCGCCTCCCGCTCCCGCTGCGCGAGATCTTTCACCCTTGCGAGGAGATCATAATCGGAAAGCCGCGCCACACGGGCGAGCATTTCATGCGTGTTCATACGTTCTTTATACCATGCGGTTTTCGCAGGCCCGAGGAACATCGTAGATGGCGTGCATGAACTCAAAACGTCCTCGACGTGTCGCTGCTCATCGCCGCGCGGTTCTGAGGCCTGCACGGACGCGTGCTGGCCGTCTGGAAGTGTCTCCCCGGCAGGCTCACGATGCGGTCTCTGAACTTGTCAAGCCCCTGGCGGAAAATTTTTCTTTCGATCTCGCACAGCGCTGCCCCCAACTCGTTCCGGAACGAGTTCAGTCACAGCTTGCAATGCGATGGTCGACTCGTCCTGACCCAGTTGCGTAAGGCCGAGCTGACTTTGGTAAGAGTGGAGTGCCTGTTCCAGATCGTGCACTGTCAATGCCGCATCCAGCCCTGGATGATGTCAGCCACCTCGGTCAGCGAGGCGGCCGTGGCGTCGGGGTGGATGGGCGTGTTGATTTTCTCGTTCCAGGGATTGGGATCCATGGTCACCAGGATGGCCCGCATGCCCAGTACCTGCGATCCGCCGATGTCGGCGTCGAGCGTATCGCCGACCATGACGCAGGCCTCGGCCGGGAAGGCCCAGCGATCGAGCACGATCCGAAAGATCCCCGGATCCGGCTTGATCCTCCCGTAGCCCGCAGACGACACGATGGGGTCGACGAAGGACCGCAGGCCCGTGACCTCAAGCAGGTACTCCAGCAGCCAGTGGTCGGAGATGACCGAGATGACCGCCAGCCGCAGTCCCAGGTCACGCAGGGCTGCCAGCGTCGCTCCAGCGTCGGGATAGGCGCGCCGCGCTACCTCCGGTGCGTGAAAGGCGCGCGAGGCCTCCTCCAGGAAGGCGGGATCGGTCGGCCATCCCAGTTGCTGCGCGGCCCGGGCGATGAGTTCAGTGGTCGTGCGCTGGTGCCCGGATCCGAAGGTCTCGTCCCACAGCCAGCGCCGGGCGGCCGCGACCACCTCGGCGGCCTCCGGACCGGCGGGCAAACCCCGGCCGGCGGCCCACTGAAGCAGGTGGGCGATCTTCTCGTCCGCGAGCGGCATCGGTGGAATGAGCGTACCGCCCAGGTCGAAGATGACGCCTCGAATCGGCGTGGCCCTGACGTCCACTACCGCCGCCACCGGTCCGCCGCCCGCCGCTCCGCATCCCGGCTCGCGTAGCCCTCAGAATCCGGCTGAGGATGCTCCAGCAGCCACGCCGCCGTGATGCGCAGCCAGTCCAGGACCGGCGTCGAGCGCCATTCCAGGTCGTGCTGCACCCGCTGGATGTCGGGAACGAAGCGCCACGAGAACGGCGGCCGGTAGGAGGACAGGGGCTCGTCGCGGGCCAGCCCGCCTCTGGGAACCTCCACGATCTCCACTTCCCGGTCCAGCGCCAGACCCAGCAGCCACACGTAGTCCGCCTGCGTAACGATCTCGTCCATTGCGACGTTGTACGTCCGATCTGCGGCCGCCGGGCTGGTCGCCGCCAGGACATACGCCCGCGCCAGGTCGGCGCTGTACACGTGCCGGGTCGCGGAGGCCGGAAAGCCCGCGGGCAGCAGCACCGGCCCGCCGTCGGCGATGCGCTGGACGTAGAACCACACGCGGCCGGTCGGGTCCTCGGGGCCCTGTACCACGGGTGGGCGGATGATGACAAAGGGCAGACCTCGCGCGCGGCCCGCCCGCTCGTGCAGCACCTGTTCGCACGCCCGCTTGCCGTCGCCGTAGGGCTCACCCTCGCGAAGCGCGAGATCTGCATCTTCCTCTTTGATCAGGCGCAGTTGACGTGCCGCCTCGAGTCGCCGTGCCCCATAGACCGACCCCGTGGTGGTGAGGATGTAGCGCCCGACCCGTCCGGCAAACGCGTCGACGGCCGCTTTCACGTCCGCGCCGACAAAGGCGATGTTGTCGATTACCACGTCGAACGAGCGGCCCTGCAGCGCCGCAATGAAGGCGGCATGGTCGGTCCGGTCGCCTTGAATGTGCTCAACATCCGACAGGAACTCCGGGTGGCGGCGGCCGCGGCTGTAGACGCTGACCCGATCGCTGCGCTCCAGGAACTGCCGCACGATCTGTTTCCCGAAGAACTGGGTGCCGCCGATGACCAGGATCTGCACAGCGGTGGCCCTCCTCCTGCGCTTCTCGGCTTCAGCCTGTCAGGGCCCGGACCAGCAGCCCCACCGCGGCGCTTCCCGCGACGACCGGGACGATCCCCCAGTTGAAGCGCCACATGCCGACGAACGCCACGACGGCGATCAGCAGCGCCGGCACATCGACGGTGGCCAGGTGCGGCACCGGGATCGACACACGCCCCACGGCGGTCTCCACCACCGTCCGGAACAGGGTGTGCAGCCCGAACCAGACCGCCAGGTTGAGGACGACGCCGACGACCGCCGCCGTGATGGCCGACAGCGCGCCGCCGAGGGTCGCGTGGCCGCGGATCTGCTCGATATACGGCGCCCCCAGGAAGATGAACAGGAACGACGGGGCGAACGTCGCCCAGATGGTCACTGCGGCGCCGAGGGTGCCGGCCAGCAGCGGGCTCAAGTCGCCGGGGTGCCGGTAGGCGCCCATGAAGCCGACGAACTCCGTGACCATGATCAGCGGGCCGGGGGTGGATTCGGCCAGGCCGAGCCCCACCAGCATCTCGCCCGGCGCCAGCCACCGGTACTGCTCCACAGCCGCCTGGGCCAGGTAGGCGAGCACCGCGTAGGCGCCGCCGAACGTCACCAGGGCCGCCTTGCTGAAGAACACAGCCTGCTCCGCCAGGACGTCACCCCATCCACGCCAGGCGATCACGGCGCCCAGCGGAATCCACCACGCGGCCAGGCCGACGGCCAGCGCGACAAGCGCCCGGCGGCGGCTCGGCTGCGTGTGCGGAGCGGGCGGCGCGTCGTCGCGGATGACGGGGTGATCAGCAGCCGTCGCGGCTCCATGCGCCTCCGCCACACCGAACGCCCCGGGCCACAGGCGCGCCCCGACCATCCCCAGCAGGCCGGCACTCACGACGATCACCGGGAACGGGACCTTGAACACGAAGATGCCGACGAAGGCCGCCGCAGCGATGGCCAGCATGATCCGGTTCTTGAGGGCGCGCCTGCCGATCCGGATGACCGCGGCGGCCACGATGGCGATCACCGCCGCGCGCAGGCCGAAGAAGATCGCCGCGATCCACGGCACGGTGCCGTGCACGGCGTAGACCCACGACAAGAGCAGCAGCACGAAGAACGCCGGCAGCACGAAGAAGACGCCGGCGACGATGCCGCCGATCGTCCGGTGCAGCAGCCACCCCACGTAGATGGCCAATTGGGTGGCTTCCGGACCGGGCAGTAGCATGCAGTAGTTGAGGGCGTGGAGGAACCGATCGTTGCTGATCCACCGGAGCCGGTCGACCAGCTCCTGGTGCATGATGGCGATCTGTCCGGTCGGCCCGCCGAAGTTGATGAATCCGAGTTTCAGCCAGAACCGGAAGGCCTGCCAGAAGGAGACAGGAGACGCCGCAGGAGGCGACTCAGTGGGCCGCGACGGGCCGGTCACGCGCCGCGGCTATCCGATGCCCAGCGGTTCCTCGTCGCGGACCCGCCGACGGATCGACGGGGTGGGCATCGCCGAGATGAGGGCGGCGGCGGCAAACGCCACCAGGCCGGCCACGGCCCACGAGATGGGCAGCTCGATCACTTCGGTCTCGGTCTTGACGCGCACCACAGACTCAGGCCCCAGGCGCACCACCCCACGCGCCTCGGCCAGCGCCGCGCCCAGGTCGATGATGGCCCGCCGTGCCCGATCGAGATCGATCTCCATTCGCCCACCTCCCGCACGTTCAATATACCACAGCGGTCCGATCTTAAGTCCTCTGCTGGCGGAGGACCGGTGGAGGGTCTGCCGGGCCCCTCCCCTCGGCCACCCGCAGGGCGGGCTCGCGCAGGCGTCCCACCACCGCCGGAGCCCGGAGCCGGGTCTCCCAGCAGACCTCGGCGTAGCGCTGCAGCAGCCCGGCGATTGCCGCCACCTCGGACGCCGGCGGGTCCACGCGCCGGATCGCCGCGGGCCTGGCATCGAGAAGGAACGCCAGCAACGCGATGGCCCATGAGGAGATGCCCACGGCCTGCGGGTCCCGCGACCGGCAGGTGGCATCCACGCATCCGCCCAGGACGGCGCTCCACGCCCCGCCGGCACGGATCCGCGTACCGCAGACGGCGCAGCGGCCGACGGCCGGGCGGTGCCCGGTCAGCACGAGCAGCCTGGCCGCGAACCACAGGGGGACGAGGGCCCGGGGGCCGGTGCGCAGGAGCGCCAGCGCGTCGACCAGCAGGCGGTAGACCTCCGGGTGAGGATGGCGGTCGGCCAGCGCGCGGTCGGCGAGTTCGAGCACCACGGCGGCGTCGCCCATGCGCTCCAGGTCGTCTCGCAGAGCCGCATGCGCGTCGAGAACCTCCACCTGGGAAATCACATCGAGCGTGCGGCCCTCGGCCATCAGCGCGCGAAACCGCGTGGGCGGCTCCAGGCGGCCGCCCAGCCGGCTGCGCGGTTTACGAGCGCCCTTGGCGACGACCGTGAGCTTGCCTCGGTCCCGCGACAGGACGGTAACGAGCCGGTCCGCCTCGCCCAGGCTGCGGCGGCGCAGGACGATTCCTTCAATCTTATAGAGACCCATGGTTATCGCAGCCCATGCCGGTTCAGCCGGAGGTTCGACAGCCTCACAGGCTCAGCACCAGCAGCATGCCGGTCAGGATGATTAGCATCACCGAGGTCGCCCACGCGACCAGGTTGGCCGCCTGACCGTTCACCTGGTCGCCCATCAGCCGGCGGTCGTTGACCAGCCGCAGCATGATGAACAGCACCGCAGGCAGCAGCGCACCGTTGAGGGCCTGTGAGGCCACCATGACCGACACGAGGGGCAGGCCAGGCCAGAGCACCACCAGCGCGCTCGTTCCCAGCACGGCGAGGAACAGCCCATAAAACACCGGCGCCTGGGTGACCGTCCGGTCGAGTCCGGCCTCCCATCCAAACGCCTGGCAGATCGCATAGGCCGTGGACAGCGGGATGATCGCCACCGAGAAGACGGCCGCGTTGAACAGCCCCAAGGCGAACAGCAGCGAGGCATACGGCCCGGCCAGGGGCGCGAGCGCGCGCGCCGCATCCTCGGCCCGTTCCACCTTGATGCCGTGCGGAAAGAGCGTAGCGGCCGTCGCGACGATGATCGACCCCGCCACCAGGACGGTGATCATCGCGCCCAGCGCGGTGTCCAGGCGCGCAAGCTTCAGGTCGTCGGCCGTCAGCCCCTTATCCACGACCGCCGCCTGCTGGTAGAACTGCATCCAGGGCGCGATGGTGGTCCCGATCAGGGCGATGAGGAGCACCACGTACCCGGAATCGGAGCGCCATGTCGGGATGACAGCGGATCTGGCAACGGCGCCCCAGTCGGGCCTGGCCAGCACCGCTGACACTGCGTAGAGCACGTAGAGACCCGACGCCACCAGAAAGATGCGCTCGATCAGGCGGTATCCGCCGCGCAGGACCAGGATGGCCACGGCCGCGGCAATCAGGGGGACGCCCACCAGTCGGGGGAGCCGGAAGATCTCCAGGCTGCCGGCGACGCCCGCGAAGTCGCCGATGGTGTTGGCCCAGTTGGCCAGCAACAGGACCCCCATGATGGCGGCGGTCGGCCGCACACCGAACTGCTCGCGGATGAGGTCGGCCAGCCCCAGGCCGGTGACCGCGCCCATGCGGGCCGTCATCTCCTGGATAATGACCAGCGCGATCATCGCCAGCGGCAGCGTCCACAGCAGGGCATAGCCATAGTGCGCTCCGGCAATGGAGTAGGTGGCGATGCCGTTGGCGTCGTTGTCCACCGACGCCGTGATGATCCCGGGGCCGGCGACGGCGAGGAACAGCGCAAGTCCCACCCAGCGACGCCGGAGCCAGCGCACGAGCCCTTATCCCCGTGGTACCCGTCGGATGCGATCGAGGCGGCCCGGCCGCAGGCCGCCGAGACGCTCGGCCAGCACATCCATGACATCGTCGACCAGCACGATGCCCAGCAGATGGTCGTCGGCATCCACCACCGGCACAGCCAGCAGATCGTACTTCATCAGGAGGGCGGCGGCCGCCTCGTCGCTCTCGTCGGCCCGCACGACGATGACTTCCCGAGACATCAGGTCGGTGACCGGCGTCTGCGGGCTCGCAATCAGCAGCGCCCGCAGCGACAGCACGCCGATCAGCCGCCCGGGGGCATCCACCACGTACAGGTAGTAGATCGTCTCCGCGTCCGGGGCCAGTTCCCGCAACTTCGCGATCGTCTGCTCCGCGGTGAAGGTCTCGGAAATCGCGATGTAATTGAGCGTCATCCGGCCGGCGGCCGAGTCCGGCGGGTAGGCCAGCAGTTTGCTGACCTCCGCCCCTGCCTCCGGTTCCATCCGGACGATCAGGTCGGTGGCGGTCTCCTCCGGGAGCTCACCGAGCACGTCGGCCGCCTCGTCGGGGGCCATCTCCTCCAGGATGTCCGAGGCGCGGTCGGCCGGCAGCGACCGGAGGATGCTGGTCTGGACCTCCGGTTCCGCGGCCTCCAGGACCTCGGCGGCGTCCTCGTGGCTCAGGGCGGACATGACCTCCACCCGCTCCTCCCGGTCCATCTCCTCGAGCAGGTCGGCCAGGTCCGCGGGGTGGATCGCCTGCAGCCGCTCGCGGGAGATCGAAAGCTTCAGCGGGGTGACCGGCCCGCCCAGCGCGGCCACGTACGTCCAGGGCAGCGCCTGGTCGGACAGCGTCCGGCCCAGCCGGCCAAACAGCCACCGGACAGGGCCTTCGGCTCCCAGCCGGCGTAGCAGGCCGGTGGCCCCGACGTCCACACCGGTGAGGACCAGTTCGCCGTTGCTCCTGGACAGGAACAGATCGTTCACTTTCAGAACCCTGAGGCCATGGGTATCCACGACCTGCTTGTCCAGCAGCGCCTCGCGCAGGGGGATCTCGTCGGGTTGCAGGGGCCGGGGGTGGAGCGCCGCCCGGACGGTGCTGAGGGTGATCGCCGGCTCTAGGGCGCTGACCGCGCTCCAGGGGATGAGGGCAACGCGGGGCCGATCGACGTCAAGGAGCAGGCCGACGATGCGGGGGTGGGTCGGATGGTTGGCGGCCGCCAGGTCGGCCAGGCGTCCCAGCAGGAACCCGCTGGCGTCCAGGACCCGCCTGCCAAGAAGGCGGCTGAAGGGCAGCGATGTCACATGCACGTCCCTGCTCCCCGGGCTTTCGGCGTTGACCTGACATCACCACACGCCCTCAACCGCGACTACTATACCGGCGGTCTGGGAAAGGCGTCAAGAAAGGCCTATCTAGCGGCGGGATTTCCGCCGGCCCAGGTCTTCGGGACCGAACGGATGCCCCAGCAGGTCGGCGAGCCGGAAGACGCGCGGCGTTCCCCGCGGGCCGGCCACGATCACGTGCTCCACGCCGAACTCCCGCATCACCTGGCGGCAGGCCCCGCAGGGCATCGTAGCCTCGCGGGCCGCCACGCCCACCGCAGGCAGTCGCCGGTGACCTTCCGCTACCGCCCGGTGGATGGCCGCCCGCTCCGCGCAGATGGACAGCC
The DNA here is from genome assembly GCA_016198805.1 of Armatimonadota bacterium. Classification (GTDB taxonomy): domain Bacteria; phylum Sysuimicrobiota; class Sysuimicrobiia; order Sysuimicrobiales; family Humicultoraceae; genus JACQHU01. The sequence continues at coordinate 1,637 of JACQHU010000074.1, read as the reverse complement.
CGTAGGAGGCGTTCTCGATGTTGCAGCCGGTGATGATCTTCCCGGACGCGGTGAGCACCGCCGCGCCAACAGGGAACCGCGAGTAGGGGGCATAGGCCCACCGCCGCGCCGCCCGGGCGGCGTCCGCCAGCGCCCGCGCCTCAGCCGCGGACGGCCGTCGTCGGAGCCGCCTCACGCGACCGATCCCGGGGGCTCGGCGTCGTCCCCGGGCTGACGCCGGTAGGGCGGCACGAGGATGCCTGCGGACACCACGAGTTTCAGGGCGTCTTCCACGCTCATCTCGAGCGGGATCAGCTGGCTCTCGGGCACCAGGCAGAGGAATCCGGTCGTGGGGTTCGGCGTCGAGACCACGAAGACGTTGATGACCCGCTCCTTGGTCTTGTCCTGGGCCTCACCCCGGGTCTCGCCGGTCACGAATCCCACGGTGTACAGTCCGGGCCGCGGCCACTCAAGCAGGACCGCCTGTTTGAACGCGGCGCGGTTCTGAATGAAGAGCGAGTCGCTGAGCTGCTTGGTGGCGGAGTAGATGGTGCGCGCGAAGGGAATGCGCATCATCAGCCAGTCGAACCCCTGCACAAGCCGGCGGCCGACGACGTTGCTGGCCATCGCCCCGGCGGCCAGAATCAACAGGATCCCCGCCAGCAGTCCCAGGCCGGGAAGCTCCAGCCCCATGACCTTGAAGATCGGCCGCAGCAGGTTGTCCAGGAAGCGGAAGAGCGCCAGCAGGACGAAGACGGTGACTCCCAGCGGTAAGATCACCAGCAAGCCCGCGATGAGATAGTTACGCAGGCGGTGCCGCATCAGTCGTCAACGGCAGCCGGGGTCGCAACTTTTGTGATTCTCACCTGGGCAATGCGGTTCCCGTCGACGCGCTCGACCGTGAGTTCTACCCCGTCGTACGCCACCCGCTCACCCTGCGTGGGCACGTGGCCGAGCAGGGAGTAGACCAGGCCGCCGACCGAATCCACCTCGCCGACCGGCAGGTCGAGGTCGAGCGCCGCGTTGACGTCCTCCAGGTGCATGCGGGCGTCGACCACCGCCACCCGGTCGTCGATCACCTTGATGGGGGGCTCCTCCACATCGTACTCGTCCTGGATCGGCCCGACGATTTCCTCCAGCAGGTCCTCGATGGTGACCAGCCCGGCGGTCCCGCCGTACTCGTCCACGGCGATCGCCATGTGGACCTTCTTCCGACGCATCTCGCGGAAGAGTTCATCCAGCCGCTTGGAATCAGGCACGAAGTAGGCGGGGCGGGCAAAGGCGCGGGCGGTGCCGGAGACCCGGCCCTGCCGGAACGCCGCCAGGAGATCCTTGACGTGCACCACCCCCACGATCTGGTCGACGGTCTCGTGGTAGACGGGGATGCGCGTGTGCCCGTGGGTGCGCACGACATCCAGCAACGTCTCCACCGGATCGTCTGCGGCCACGCACGCCATGTCGATGCGGGGTGTCATCACCTCGCGGACGACCGTGTCGCCGAACTGGAAGATCGAGTGGATCATCTCGCGCTCGTCCTGCTCCAGCACGCCCTGCTCCTCGCCCATCTTGACCAGGAGCTGGATCTCTTCCTCCGTGACCAGGGGCGCGTCGGGCCGCACATGGCCGCCGAACGGCCGCGTGAGGACCATGGCCGGCAG
>JACQHU010000090.1 GCA_016198805.1 Armatimonadota bacterium | reverse complement strand
GGCGCTTGACGGTCCACGCGGCCCGTGCTATCTTCTCTGCGAACCAGACTCCTTTAAGAGCCGTCCCGCGAGGCGGACAAGGAGGGGCCCATGATCGACGCCGATGATTGCCACCCGCCTGCCCGGCGGGTGTTTTGTTGTGCCTGCCTCCCGATCCCCCGGACCCCCGCGAAAGGAGCGTGCTGACCATGGACACCGTCACCGCCATCATCCACGGCAAATGGGACCAGATTCTGGAGGACACGGTCCGGGAGTTTGGGGGGTGGGTCAACGCCCACACGCACCTCGACCGGGCCAACACGTTCGACCCGATCTACCTGCAGCACGCCAACATCGACCCGGTGGGCGCCGCCGGCCTCTCGCTGCCCGTCAAGCAGATCCTGGTCGGCGAACTCCATAAGGGCCTGGCGTACCGGCCGGACAACCTGTACGCGCGGATGCGCGCCGAACTGGAGCGCATGGCGGCCACGAATGTCCGGGAAGTGGTCTCGTTCATCGATGCGACGCCGGATATCGGCCTGGTCGCCATGGAGCAGGCCGCGCGGCTGCGGGAAGAACTCCGGGGCCGCCTAGTCTTCAAGATTGCGGTCTCGCCGATCTTCGGTTTCAAGAACCCCAGGGTGAATCCCGATCGGTGGGAGACGTACCGCCAGGCCGCGCAGTTCGCCGACATCCTCGGCGGCCTGCCGGTCAAGGACCGTGCCGAGGGCCGGGTCGGCTTCGACGGCCACGTCAGGATGCTGCTGGGACTCGCCAAAGAACTGCACAAGCCTGTGCACCTTCAGGTGGATCAGGACAACGACCCCCGCGAGGATGAGACCGAGCAGCTGGTCCAGGCGGTCCGCTGGCTCGGGTCGCCGCAGGTCCCGGGCGAGGACGGCCCCACGGTGTGGGCGGTCCACGCGATCTCGCCATCGTGCTACGACGAGAAGCGATTCCAGCGGCTGGTAGACACCCTGCTGACGTACAACATCGGCGTGATCTGCTGCCCGACCGCGGCCCTGTCGATGTTCCAGCTCCGGCCGATCGTGACGCCCGTGCACAACTCCATCGCCCGGATCCTGGAGATGATGGCCTCCGGCGTGCCGGTCCGGATCGGCACCGACAACATCTGCGACATCTTCATCCCCAACGGCGACGGCAGCGTGCGCAGTGAGGTGTGGGTTGCGGCGACCGCCCTGCGCTTCTACCACACGACCGTGTGGGCCAAGGTCGGCGCCGGCGTCCCCCTCAACGAAGGCGACAAGGAATGGATCCGCCAGGGGCTCCAGCGTGCCCGCGACGGCTGGGCGAGCCTGCAGGCCGGGCTGGCACAGGTCACGGCCGGCCGGCCCGCCGGCATCCTCGACGGCGATCAGGTGCCCGTGGCCCGCTAGCCGCCGCGAAGGCGAGACGCCTCACCGGGGGGCGCGCCGGCGACAGCCCGCGCGCCCCCCCCGGGGGGGGCAGGCCCAACCCG
>JACQHU010000073.1 GCA_016198805.1 Armatimonadota bacterium | reverse complement strand
CGCGGCAAAACTCGGCATGGCCATGACCGTCGCGTCGCCGAAGGGCTATGCTCCCGCCGAGAAGGTCGTCGCCAGGGCCCGGGCGATCGGGGCAGCGACGGGCGCCAGCGTGACGCTCACCGCCGACCCCCTGGAGGCCGTCTCCGGGGCCGATGTGGTGTACACGGACGTCTGGGCCAGCATGGGCCAGGAGGCGGAGCGGGAGGAGCGCGCGCGCATCTTCCGCCCGTATCAGGTCAACGCCGCGCTGCTGGGCCGGGCCAAACCCACCGCCGTGCTGATGCACTGCCTGCCGGCGCACCGCGGGGAGGAAGTGACCGACGATGTCCTCGACGGCCCGCAGTGCATCGTTTACGATCAGGCTGAGAACCGCCTGCACGCCCAAAAGGCGCTCCTGGCGATGATGTTATAGGGGACACGGCTGCCGCCCATGCCTCACTTGCGCCTTCGTGACCTGATCGACATCCTGATTGTCACCCTCCTCGTCTACCAGGTGCTGTTGCTGGTGCGCCGTACCCGGGCAGTGCAGCTCGCGTTCGGGCTGCTGGTCCTCTTCGCTGTCTACATGGCCAGCCGCGTCCTGAAGTTGAACACCCTTCAGTGGATTCTGTCGTACATGGGCGTGGTCATCCCCTTTGCGCTTCTGGTGATCTTCCAGCCCGAACTGCGGCGCATGCTCGAGCAGCTCGGCCGCGGCGGTGTCTTCGTCTCGGGCTTCGGCGCGGGACTGGGTCGGGAAGAGACGATCCAGCTCGTCAACAACGTGGCGCGAGCCTGCCGCGTGCTCTCCAGTCGCAAGACGGGCGCGCTCATCGTGCTCGAGCGGCGGACAGGTCTCAACGACGTCATCGAGTCGGGGATCAAGATCGACGCGCTGGTGACCGTGCAGCTCCTGATCACGACCTTCTTCCCCAACACGCCGCTGCACGACGGCGCCGTCGTGATCCGGGGGAACCGGCTGATGGCGGCCGGCTGTCTGCTGCCGCTCTCCGAGAACCCGCATCTGAGCCGCGCGCTGGGGACGCGTCACCGGGCCGCGCTGGGCATTAGCGAGTCCACGGACGCCGTGGCCGTCGTGGTCTCCGAAGAAACCGGCGCGATCGCCGTCGCGCGCGACGGACAGCTCGCCCGCGGGCTCTCTGAAGAGGAACTCAAGGTCATGTTGCTGGGCCTGCTGGCCCAGCCGCCGTCCCGGGGCCCGGTCGTCTGGCCGTGGCGGCGGACGCAGCCGCAGGCATGAGGGCCTGGCTGGCCGCGAGGTTCTCGGAGCGCACCTGGCTGTTTCTGCTGTCGCTGGGGATCGCCATCGCCATGTGGTTCTATGTCGGGACCACGACCGCCCCGCCTGATCAGGCCACGGCGTCGCTGCTGGCGCGCAACGTCGATGTGATCATCGTCGGCCTGGCGCGGGGCTGGACCGTGACGGTCGACCCGGCCGCGGTGGACGTCGAGATGCGGGGCCCGGCCACCATCCTGACCGCGCGATCCACGGACGTGCGGGCCATCGCCGATGTCAGTGCGCTGGTGCCGGGGGTGCACCAGGTGACACTCCGCATCCAGTTCCCGCGTGGAGTCACGACGGTCAGGGCCACACCGCCGGCGGTGCAGGTCACGCTGGTGCGGCCCTAGCGCGGGGGACGGACGGGCGTGGGGCGACTCTTCGGCACCGACGGCATCCGGGGCGTGGCCAATGCCGACCTGCCGCCCGAGCTGGCGTTCGGGGTCGGACGCGCGGCGGGGTCGGCTCTGGCCGGTGCCGGCACCCTGTTTGTGCTGGGCCGCGACACCCGGATTTCCGGCCCGATGCTGGAGGCCGCGCTGGCTGCCGGCCTCTGCTCGGTCGGCGCGTCCGTCGAACTCGCCGGGATCATCCCCACGCCCGCGGTGGCCTTCCTGACCCGTGAGCGGGCCGCAGCCTGCGGGGTCGTCATCTCGGCCTCGCATAACCCCGTGGAAGACAACGGCATCAAGTTCTTCGGCCCCGACGGGTTCAAACTCCCGGACGCGGTGGAAGAGACCATCGAGGGGCTGGTCGATCGGGACAACCTGGCCCGGCCGATCGGAACGGCCATCGGCACGGTCCGCACGCTGCCGCAGGCTCAGGAGCGCTACCTGGCTCACCTGACGGCGCTGGCGGTCGGCCGGCTGAACGGCCTCAAGGTCGTCGTGGACTGCGCCTACGGCGCATCGGTGCACGTGGCCCCGCGCCTGTGGGAGGCGCTGGGCGCCACGGTCATTCCACTGCACGATGAGCCCGACGGCGCGCGCATCAACGTTGGCTGTGGCTCGACGCACCTGGAGCCGCTTCAGCAGGCCGTGCGCGCCGGCGGCGCCGATCTGGGGTTCGCGCACGACGGCGATGCGGATCGCGTGCTGGCCGTGGACGAGCACGGCGAGGTCGTCGACGGTGACGCGCTGATGGGGATCTGCGCGCTGGAGCGCCACCGCCGCGGTCAGTTGCCCGGAGGGGTCGTGGTGGCCACCGTGATGAGCAACATGGGTCTCGAGCGGGCACTGGACCGGGCCGGGATCCGGCTCGAGCGGACCCGGGTCGGGGACCGCTATGTGCTGGAACGGATGCGGGAGATCGGCGCGGCGCTCGGCGGCGAGCAGAGCGGGCACCTGATCTTCCTGGATCACACGACGACCGGCGACGGCCTGGTCACAGCCGTGGAGGTCATCAACGTCATCGTGCGGACCGGCCGCCGGCTGTCCGAACTGCGCGCCGCCATCCCGCGATTCCCGCAGGTGCTGATCAACATTCGCGTGCGCAACCGCGACGGTGCCGCGCTGGACGCGGAAGTGACGAGAGCAGTGGCCGCCGCGGAGGCGCTTCTGGCGTCGCGCGGCCGCATCCTGGTGCGCCCCTCGGGCACCGAGCCGCTGGTGCGGGTGATGGTCGAGGCCGAGCACCACGAAGAAGCCGAGCGGATCGCCACCGAGGTGGCTGCAGTGATCTCCAGGCACCATGGGGTGACACCGTGAGCACGCAGGTGACGGCGCCGCCTGCCCCGCCACGGCGCGAGGTCCTGGGGACGGCGGTGCACGCGGTCAGCCTGGCAGATGCCCTGACCTGGGCCGCCTGGCGCATCGAAGCGCGGCGTCCGGGCTACGTCATCACGTTGAACGGCGCGCTGCTGGTCCAGGCGGCCAGGGATCCGGCGCTGCGCGCGCTGGTCAACGATGCCGACCTGGTCACGTCCGACGGGGTCGGCGTGATTCTTGCCGCACGGATCCTCGGCGTGGACATCTCAGACCGTCTCGCGGGCATCGACCTGGCGATCGCCCTGTGCGCGCGCGCGGCCGATGCGGGATGGCGCCTCTACCTGCTGGGGGG
>JACQHU010000007.1 GCA_016198805.1 Armatimonadota bacterium | reverse complement strand
CCGCGTCGCCGGTCACCGTGCCCCAGCCCAGCATGTACATCTGGATGTCGTTCTGCTCCTTCGGCCGGCCGGTCAGCGCGATATACGCGCCGAATTCCAGGGTCCGCAGTTCGAGTTCGATGCCCACACGCCGCGCCAGCCCCTGAATGCTGGCCGCGATCTCGGCATCGCGGATGTACCGGCCGGTGGGATGGTGGAAGACCGCCCGCAGCGGTCGGGCGCGGCTGTAGCCAGCCTCGCGCAGCAGCGCCTCGGCCCGCTCCAGGTCCCAGTCATAGGTCAGGGTGTTGGAGTATCCCTGGACGTTGGGGGCGATCGGCGCGTCGGAGACCCGGGCGGTCCCGGCCAGCGCCGAGGACACGATCGCCCGCTTGTTGATGGCGTAGTTGAGGGCCTGGCGCAGGCGCCTGTCGGTGAACGGCGGCCGGGTGATGTTGAACGCCACAAAGATCGTCCGCAGGCTGGTGTCGATGGAGATGCGCAGCACAGTGCTCGTCTTCAGCCGCTCGATCTCCCGTGGCGGCACCCGCACCGCGACGTGCAGCGATCCGGCCTCCAGCGCCGCCAGGCGGGCACCGTCGTCGGGGATGACGCGGAACTGGATCTCGTCCAGAAAGGCCTTCTCGCCCCAGTAGTCGTCGTTCCGGGTGACCACGACTCGATCACCGCGGACCCACTCTTTGAACTTGAAGACCCCGGTGCCGACGGGCTGGCGCGCGTAGTCGGCGCCCAGGCGGCGAATGGCGGCCGGGCTCTGGATTCCCGTGCCGCTGTGCGTCAGGTGCGCCAGCAGCGGCGCGAACGGCGCGTCGGTGACCAGCCGGACCGTCGAGGAGTCGACGGCCGCGACCTGGGTCACCCGGCTGATCAGGAACCGCCAGGGTGCCCGGGTCGCAGGATCGAGGATGCGATCAAGGTTGAACTTGACGGCCTCGGCGTCCATGGGCGTGCCGTCGTGGAACCGGACGCCCGTGCGCAGCCGGATCGTGAACGTCTTGCCGTCCGGGGAGACGGTGAACCCTGTCGCCAGCCGCGGTTGGACCTTGCCCTCCGGCGTCAGCTCGAAGAGCGTCTCCGCTATGTGCTCCATCACGGTCGCAGTCGGCGCGTCGGTGTACAGGTGACCATCCAGGGTCGTGGCATCGGTGCCCGATCCGACAATCAGGGTTCCCCCGCGCTGCGGGGTCACGGCCGGGGCGGCGGCCGCTGAGTACACCAGCCCCACGGTGAAGACCAGCAAACTCGCTAAGACCAGGAATCGTCTCACGCGATCTGCTCCCTCCTTGGATTCAAGAAATCTGGGAACGCGCCTTGGATTCGCCCGAAGCCGGGCGATTCCTTCCGGCCGGCGATTCCGTCCCGGAAACAACATTACATGAAGAGTCGCCGGAAGGCCACCACCGCCCCCGACGCCACCAGGGTCACGGCGATCCCGGCCACCACCACTCCTGCGGCGACCGCCCCCCATGCCCGCCAGCGGTTCAGTCCCATCAACCAGCCTAGCGTGACCCCCGCGTAGGCGCCGGTCCCCGGCAGCGGCACGGCGACAAACAGCGCCAGACCCAGCAACTCGTACCGCTCCACCAAGCCGGCGCCCCGCTCGCGCACGCGTTCCACAAGCCGCCGCAGGAAGGCCACCCGGGAGAACCAGCGGTGATAGCACACTTCCAGCACGTAGTATGACGGCACGATGATCAGGCAGTTGGCGGCCACCCCGACCGCAAACGCCGCCAGTGGGTGCCAGCCGAGCGCCAGGCCGAGTGGGATCGAGCCGCGCAGTTCGATCCACGGCAGCGCCGTCAGGCCCATCACGCCCAGCACCTGCTGCAGGGGAGGGAGCCCCCGCAGCCAGGTCAGGGCCTGCTCAAGCATGGTGCGCGGGCCGCCTCCGCTCGTCCATTGCGCGCGACACTCAGCGCGGCGCGTCCTCCGGCGCGACAGGATCGGACTGACGGCGGCCTGCCCGGACCCGATACATGGCCGCGTCGGCGCGCCCGATGAGCGCGTCGGGGTCCGTCCCGTCCGCCGGTGCCGTGGCGATCCCCGCGTCCAGCCCCAGTGTCACCCGGTGGCTTCCCGCCACGAAGGACGTCGAAGCCACCACACCAGCGAGACGCGCCGCGGCTGATTCGGCCTCGGGCCGCCCGGTCCGGGGGAGGATGATGGCAAACTCGTCCCCGCCGTAACGAAACACCAGATCGCCCGGTCGCACCGCGCCATCCAGCAGCCGCGCAAACTGCTGCAAGACCACGTCGCCGACGAGATGGCCGTACGTGTCGTTGACGGCCTTGAACCCCACCAGATCGAGCAGCACCAGGCTGAACGCTGTGGCGTCGCGGGTCTCCCGCTTGAACTCTTCCTCCAGGCGGATGCGGAAGTGCCGGCGGTTGTAGAGCCCGGTCAGCGGATCGGTGATGGAGAGCCGCTCGACGGCGACCAGGGCTTCTTCCAGCCGGCGTTTGGCCTCCGCGAGCCGCTCGCTGACGGCCCGGGTGTTGTAGTAGCCTTTGAGGGCCACGCTGGCCAGCAGCCACGACGAGAAGCCGAGCAGTGCCCCCACGTCACCGAACGTCACGAACAGCAGGGCGATCACGTATCCGGCCGGCGCCATGCTGGCCGACAGGAGGAACGTCCGCACCGCCGGCGACGGGGAGAGGAACGCGCGCTCGCTGGTTTGCACCATGCGCCCCGTGAGGGTGAAGAGCGTGTTGGCGGCCGCATAAATGACCGCGGCCGCCACGAACGCCGCAAACGCAGCCGTCGTCATGAGCGCCCCGCCCAGCGGCGCCACCGCAGCCGACAGCATGATGCTGGTGACGATGTTGCCCAGGTCGAAGGCGGCACGCCAGAACGGCCGGCGGACGCGCAGCCAGAACAGGATCAGGCTCAGCAGGGTTAGGATGACGGCCGGCTTCCACCCGTACAGGAAGAGGGCGGCCAGGGAGATCCCGCTCTGCGGATTGAAACTGATGCCCATCGGCAGCTGAAACACGATCACCGCCGAGAGCGCGGACATGGTCCCGAAGATCAGCCACGCGGTCCAGGGGATGACCGGCAGGCTGAGCAGCGCGGCCACGACGAATCCCAGGCCGGCCACTCCTGCCAGAGCCGCCACACCCCGGTATGTGCCCGGATACGCCGCCGCAGCCGCGACGGGGCCGCGGTCTCCCTGGACGGCCGTCCGTTCCAAACTATTCGGCAAGGTAGTGGAGAAACCGGATCACGGCCTCGATCCCGCTCGCGAAGTTGGTCAGAGCGAACTTCTCGTTGGGCGCATGCGGGCGGTCGTCGGGCAGGCCGAAGCCCACGAGCACCGTGGGGACCTTCAACACGTGCGCGAAGGCGGCGACGACCGGAATGGTGCCGCCTTCGCGCGCATAGACCACGGGCTTCCCGAAGACCTCCTGGAGGGCCCGGGCGGCGGCCCGCACAGGCGGCGTATCCGGCGAGACGTCGACGGGCGAGGCAGACCCCAGGCGGCGGACCTCCACGCGCACGCCCGGGGGGCAGTTGCGCCGCACGAACCGCGCGTACTGCAGGAAAATGCGTTCCGGCCGCTGGTCCGGGACGAGCCGCATGCTCACCTTGGCGACCACCCGGGCGGGAATCACGGTCTTCATGCCGTCTCCGGTGAAGCCGCCACCGATGCCGTGGACATCCAGCGTCGGACGGACCCACAGCCGATCGAGCACGCCGTGCCCCTCCTCCCCCGGGGCCACGTCGGTCCCAAGGTCCCGAAGGAACGTGGCCTCGTCAAACGGCAGGCGCGCCCACGCCGCCCGCTCGGCGGGGGACGGCGCCCGGACACGGGTATAGAAGCCGGGAATCCGGATGCGGCCCTTCCGGTCCTTGAGTCCCGCCACGATCTGCGCGGCGGCAGCCACGGCATTGGGGGCAGCGCCGCCGAACTGGCCGGAGTGCAGGTCCCGGCGCGCGCCACTGACCTCGATCTCCGTGTACAGCATGCCTCGCAGACCCGTGGTGATGGTCGGGAGGCCCGGTGAGAACATGGTGCCGTCGCTGACTAGCGCCGCATCGGCGCGCAGCGCCCGCCGGTGCCGCGGAACGTACGTGGCCAGCGAAGGGCTGCCGATCTCCTCCTCTCCCTCCAGCAGGAACTTCACGTTTACGGGCAGGGTGCCCGCGGTCCGCAGGATCGACTCGACCGCCTTGATATGGATGAGCACCTGGCCCTTGTCGTCCGAGGCCCCGCGGGCGAAGACGATGTCGCCGTCGATCGCGGGCTCAAACGGCGGATGCCGCCACTCGCCCAGCGGATCGGCCGGCTGCACGTCGAAGTGCCCATAGCAGAGCAGCGTCGGGCGGCCCGGCGCGCCGAGCCAGTCCGCCCGCACGAGGGGATGGCGCGATGTCGGCTCGATCCGGACCGCAAAGCCCAGCGTCTTCAGATGCCGGGCGGTCCACTGCGCGGCGCGGGCGACGTCGGCCGCGTGCTCCGGCGCGGTGCTGACGCTGGGAATCCGCAGGAAGTCGATGAGATCGTCGAGGAAGCGCGCGCGGTGTTCTCTGGCGTAGCTCAGGGCGGCGTCCACGGCCTGGAGGATTCGACGCGGACCGACGGCCTCCCTGGAGCGGCGCGGCGGATCGACGCGGTCAGATGCGACGCAGCCGGATGCGGAGCCGGACCGTCACAGGATCCTCGGCGACGAAGATCAGGAATCGCGGGATGGGAATCCCGTACTCGCTGAGCTTGACCACGACCTCACCCGTGGCGCGGTATTCGTCGGCGAGCGCGACGACGTCGATCGGCATCTCGACATCGCGGGTCGCCTCGCGGATGGTGAGCTGGCCGCGGAGCACCGCCCGGATCGTCGTGGCGGTGGGCCGATCTCGAGTCGACACCGTCCCGCGGAAGGTGATGAACGGATGCTGGTCGGTGCGGAGGAAGTCCCGCCGCATCTGCCCGTCGCGCAGCCCGTTGCCGGTCACAAGCGTCCGGGCATCGATGCGGGCCTCGACCGCGGCCGCAAACGACTCGCCCTCGCCCTGCCGCACCGTCACCGTCCCCTCCACCCGGTCGGTCGACCCGGTGAATCCCCCGCGGTTGTCGCGCATCACGAACTCCACCCGGCTGTCGGTGGACTCGATGCGGAAGGTGCCCACCGGCAGCAGCGCCGGGATCTGCCCGATGATGATAGCCGCGGCCAGCCACCGCTTCATCTCCACCGCCCCCTCGGTCTCCTCGACGCCTGACCGTCATCACCCGGACACTACGAACGCGGGCCGGCTTCCGTTCCTACGAGATCGTGGCAAGACTTCCCGCCGCCAGCCTCGAACCCTCTCTCGATGGATCTCCGGCTGCTCCTCAGTCACCTGGCTTCCGCGCGCACGCGCGCGGCGCTGGCCCGCTGGCTGCTGGTCGTCTGCGTGCTCGGGTTCGCCGGGACCGTGGCGGTGCTCGCCGTGCTGGGCCATGGTCTGGACCGCTGGCTCTTCGTCCTGATCGTGTGGGCCGTGCTGGTCTTCATCCCGTTGCGGATCGCGCTGGACGCCGGGCAGACGCTGGGCGCCCGTATGCGGGTATCGGTGTCCGATCGCATCGCGGGCGACCCCGGGCGGTATGCGCGCCCCGCATTGATGCCCATCGTGGTCGCGGATCTGTTCGCCCGCGCAGTCACCATGCCGCGGATCACCACGCCGGAACACGCCCACAAAGCCCGCGAAGCGGCCGTCGCGATCCTGCGGCGCATCGCGGGCAGGCCCGACGCCACCGACCTGCTGCGCGGGGCCGTCCGGACCTCACTGGCCGCGGCCGCCTCTGAGGCGGTGCAGGTCAGCGCGGCCGCGACCGGGACGGCGGCCGACAACATCCAGGCGCGGTGGGACGGTGCCAGGGCGCTGGGCGCGCTGGCGGCCGTGGTCCAACTGCTCGCCGCCGCCTTCGCCGACCGCTGGGGCGTCCCGCCCGTGCTTCCGGAACTGGAAGGCCGGTCGCTGAGCGACTTCCTGGAGGCGGCGATGGATTACTGTGACGAGGCCGCCCTGCAGGTCGATGCGCTCCCCTGGACCGAACCGCCGCTGGCTGCCGTGCAGGATTCGGGCGCGGTGGACGAGGCGCGGATGGCCTGGCGGACATTCATGCAAGCCGGCGAGCCCGCGCCGCAGGCGCTGCAAGCGTTCCTGGCGGCGGTCATCCCTGAGGGGTTTTCCTGAGAGAGGCTTCCTTAGAGGCGGCGCGGTGCTCTGGCAGGCCGGGCCTCCGGCCCGACAGTCAGAGGTATCAGCCGGTCTCCCCTTCGAAGCCCACTTCGACGCAGCCGTCCGGATGCACGAACACCGGGACGGTGTTCTGGCCGCTCAGCGCGATGACGCGGCGCTGCAGCGCCGCCTCATCGTCCACGGGGATCTCCTCGAAGTCCACCCTGCGCTTTGCGAGGACACGCCTCGCGTGTACGCACGTCGGTCAGTCGCTGAGGGAATACATGATGAGCCGGCCCGCCATGCGTTCCCTCCTTCCCGCGGTCCGCGCGGCCGCGCTCACGGCCGGGGCTCGAGCAGCCTGAGCGCGGCACCGCCCAGGACCTTGGCCGCCACCACCAGCGCGTCCTCGTCGATATCAAAGCGGGCGCTGTGGTGGCCGGCGTCGAGCCCGCGCGCCGCATTGCTGGATCCGACATAAAAGTAACAGCCCGGCGCGCGCTCCAGGAAATAGGCCATGTCGTCACTGGCGGTCCACAGCTCCGCCTCCCTCACCTGCTGGGGGCCCACCGCCTGACGCGCCGCGTCGCGGACGACCGCGGTCACCGTAGGGTCGTTGACCAGCGGCGGGCACCCGAACCGGTACGCCACCGTCGCGTGGCACCGGAGCGCGGCCGCCGTCCCGGTCGCGATCTCCTCGATGCGCCGCAGGGTACGGTCGCGCACCTCTGGGGTGAACGCGCGGACCGTGCCGAGCATCTCCACCCGGTCAGGGATGATGTTGAAGGCGGTGCCGGCGTGAATCACCCCGACGGTGACGACGGCCGCGTCCACCGGCGAGGTTTCGCGGCTGACCAGCGTCTGCAGCGCCGTGATCACGTGCGCGGCCGCCACGATCGGGTCGACCGCCCGCTCGGGCATCGCCCCGTGGCCGCCTCGCCCCTCCACGGTGACGGCCATCTCGTCCATCGACGCCAGGGACGGACCGTCGCGGAGCGAGACAGTTCCCACGGGGAGGACGTTCGACAGGTGGAGGCCGACCACGGCGTCCACCCGGGGGTCGTCCATGACCCCGGCCTCGATCATCGGCAGGGCCCCACCGGCGATCTCTTCCGCCGGCTGGAAGGCAAAGATCAGCGTCCCCGGCAGGTCGGCCCGCCGGCGGGCGAGGAGTTCGGCCAGGATCACCGCGACCGCGGTGTGGCCGTCGTGCCCTCAGGCGTGCATCACGCCGGGCTGGCGGCTCCGGTAGGGGACGTCGCTGGCTTCCTCGATCGGGAGGGCATCGATGTCCGCGCGCACCAGCACGACGCGGCCAGGCCGGGCGCCGCGCAGTATCCCGGCGACGCCGGTCCGGGCCAGGCCGCTGCGGACCTCCAGGCCGGCTGCGCGCAGCCGGTCGGCCACCAGAGCGCCTGTCCTGACTTCCTGGAAGGCGAGTTCCGGAGCGGCATGAAGGTCGCGTCGCAGCGAGATGAGGGACGGCCTGCTGGCTTCGATTTCAGCGAACAGATGTTCGGTCACCTGAAGACCCCCTCCCTGACTGCTGGTTTCGTGGAGGCCGGGACATTCCCTCCGGGACGCCGTACGCTCTGCCCGGGGCGCCTTTCCTGGCCCTGGTGGGGCCGTGTTGACCGCGCCCACCATGGCGGGCTAGAGGAAGCCTTCCTAAGGTTGCGGAACATTGAACCTGCGTATTCCGAGGATTCCCCACCCGGCGAACGAGGGCACTGGATGGCGCTGTGGCTAACAGAAGATGAGGTCGGCGCGCTCCTGGCGATGGACGACGTCATCGCCGCGGTGGAAGAGGGCATTCGCCTGTTTGGAGAGGACGCGGCGGTCAACCAGCCGCGGAGTCGCAGCGTCACACCTTCGGGAACATTGCACGTGATGCACGCGGCGGTACCATCCCTTGGGGTGGCAGGCCTGAAGGCGTACGCGACCTCACCGCGGGGAACGCGGTTCATCGGCGTGCTGTACCGCCTGGAGGACGGCGCGGTCGTCTTACTGGCTGAGGCCAACCGGCTCGGCCAGATGCGGACCGGCGCGGCCAGCGCGGTGGCGACCAGGTACCTGGCGCGCCCGGAAGCCGGCGCCCTGGGGGTGATCGGCGCAGGCTGGCAGGCGCGGAGCCAGGTGCAGGCCATCGCGCGGATTCGGCCGATCGCGCTCGTCAAAGTCTACAGCCGCACAGCGGAGCACCGAGAGACCTTTGCCCGGGACATGACTCAGGAGCTGGGGGCCGAGGTCGTCGCCGTCGACAGCGCCGACGAGGCGGTCGCCGGAACGGACATCGTGGTCACGGCGACGTCCTCGAAAGAGCCGGTGCTCCGGGGCGAGTGGCTGCGGCCCGGCATGCACGTCAACGCCATCGGATCCAACGCGGCGTCCCGCGTCGAGATCGATGCCGAGGCGGTGCGGCGCAGTGACCTCATCGCCGCGGATTCCGTGGAGCAGGCGCGCATCGAATGCGGCGACCTGATCGCCGCCTCCCGCGCGGGCGAGCCCGTCTGGGATCGGGTGATCGAACTGGGCGCGATCGTCGCGGGCAGTCACCCGGGCAGGCAGCGGCCGGACGAGATCACGTTGTTCGAATCCCAGGGGATCGCCCTGGAAGACGTAATGACCATGGAGTGGCTCTACCGGCGCGCGACCGCCGCCGGGGCAGGACACGAGATTTCCGGTCTCCCGGGAAACGAGCCGGGTACGCCGGTAAGACCCTCACGAAGGAGGACCCCTCTGTGACTGTGCGCGTGATCGTGGCCGATCCCCTGACACACCGGTGCGACGTCCTGGCCGTCGGCATCTTCAGCGCGCCGGGGCGTCTGGAGGGGATCGCGGCCAAGGTGGACCAGGCCCTGGGCGGCCATCTTGTCCGCACGCTGCAAGAAGAGCGCTTCGCCGGGGAACTGGGCAAGGTGCTGGTGGTCCACACCCACGGTCGCCTGCCCGCGGCGCGCGTGGCGGCGGTGGGGCTCGGCGAGCGGGAATCCTTCACCGTCGACCGGCTGCGCCTGGCGGCGGCCGCCCTGGCCCGCGCCACGCAGGAACGGCGCCTCGGGCGCCTGGCCTTTCCTCCGCTGCAGCATAAGGACTGGGAGCCGGCCGTCGTCGCGGCCACCAGAACCGAGGGGGCCCTGCTCGGCACCTACGCCTTCACCAAGTACAAGAAGGAAAAGGGAGGCGACATCAACGTCGAGCTGCTGGCGGCGAACCGGGCCGAGGCCGCCGCGGTCGAAGCCGGCCGGCGGCGCGGCCAGGTGGTCGCCGACGCCGTCAACTACGCGCGTGACCTGGTCAATGAACCGGCCAATGTCATGACCCCTGAGGCGCTGGCCGCCGAAGCCCGCAAGATCGGCCGGGGAACCAAAATCAAGGTCCAGGTCTGGGGGCCCCAGGATCTCAAGAAGCGCGGGATGGAGGTCATCCTGGCCGTCGGCGGCGCCAGCGCGCACACCCCGCGCTTCATCCTCATCGATTACGCGCCCGCGCGGCCGAAGCGCACCGTAGCCATCGCGGGCAAAGGCGTGACCTTCGATACCGGCGGGGTGGATATCAAGACCGCCGAGGGCATGCAGACCATGAAAGGCGACATGGCCGGGGCTGCCGCGGTCCTGGCGGTGATGCGCACGCTCCCGCTGGTGGCTCCGCCGGTTCGCGTGACCGCGGCCATCGCGGCGGTCGAGAACGCCGTGGGAAGCCGGTCGATGCGGCCGGGCGACATCGTCAGGGCGGTCAACGGGGCGATGATCGAAATCGCCAACACCGACGCGGAAGGCCGGCTGGTCCTGGCCGAGGCCGTGGCGCACCTGGCCGCGGGCAGCCCGGACGAGATCATCGACCTGGCGACCCTGACCGGTGCGGCCCGCATCGCGCTGGGCCCATTCGCAGCCGCGGTGATGGGGAGCGATCAGCCCCTGGTCGATCGGCTGGTCGCGGCGGCGGCCCGGGCCGGCGAGCGTCTGGTGGCGTTCCCCCTCTTCGAGGAGTACCGGAGGGCCATGCGCAGCGATGTGGCCGACCTCAAGAACTCCAGTGGGCGGTACGGCGGCGCGCAGAAAGGCGGGGCGTTCATCGGGGAGTTCGCGGGCTCCGTGCCGTGGGCGCACATCGACATCGCCCCGGTCTCCTTCCTCGAGACCGAGGAAGGCACCAGCGTCATCCAGCCGAAGGGCGCGTCAGGTTATGCGGTGCGCACGCTGCTGGAATACGTGACGGCGCGAACGTAACCGGGCCGACAGACCGGGGGGTCTTTGGCCCTGCCCTCAGCCAACGTTCCCCGCGGCGGCTCCCACGGGGTGTGCGGCCTGCCGCCTCGCCCTCAGGTACTCATCGATAGAGGCCGCCGCCACCCTCCCGTCCCGCATCGCCAGGATGACCGTGGCCCCGCCCCGGGCCAGATCCCCGCCGGCGAAGACGCCGGGGCGGCTGGTCCGCTTCGTCTCGTCGGTGACCACGGTGCCGCGCGCGTCGCTTTCAAGACCGGGGGTGGTGGTCTGGATGATGGGATTCACACGCGCGCCGATGGCTTCGATGACCGTCTGCACCGGCAGGATGAACTCCGATCCCGGAATCGGCATCGGCGTACGCCGGCCGGTCATGTCGGGCTCGCCGAGAGCTATCCGCTGACACTCGATGCCGCACACCCGGTTATCCGGCCCGCCCAGGATGCGGATGGGGGTCGTCAGCAGGATGAACCGCACCCCCTCTTCCTCGGCATGGAGGATCTCTTCCCGGCGGGCGGGCATCTCGTCCCGGGACCGGCGGTAGATCAGGTAGGCCTGCTGCGCGCCAAGGCGCCGCGCCGTCCTCACCGCGTCCACGGCAGTGTTGCCGCCGCCGATCACCGCGACCGTTCGGCCGACCTTGATGGGGGTATCGAAGTCCGGGAAGCGGTGCGCCTGCATCAGGTTCACCCGCGTCAGGAACTCGTTGGCGGAGTAGACCCCGACCAGATTCTCCCCCGGGATGCCCATGAAGTGCGGCGTCCCGGCACCCGTGGCCAGGTAGACGGCAGCGAACCTCCACTCCTCGAAGAGTTCGTCGATGGTCGCGGTCTTGCCGACCACCACGTTCGTGACGATCTCGACGCCCAGGGCTTCGATGCGCTGAATTTCCAGATCCAGGACCTCCCGCGGGAGACGGAACTCGGGGATCCCGTAGCGCAACACGCCACCCGGCGCGTGCAGCGCCTCGAAGATCGTCACGCGGTATCCAAGCCTGGCCAGGTCTGCCGCGCAGGCCAGGCCGGAGGGCCCTGAGCCGACGATGGCCACCTGTTCGCCCCCGGGCTGCGCACGCGGAGGCGGCAGGAGGAGCCCGTGGCGGATTTCGTAGTCCGCCGCAAACCGCTCCAGCTTCCCGATGGCGATGGGCGTGTACTTCTTGCCGAGCACGCACATCAGCTCACACTGGGTCTCCTGCGGGCAGACCCGACCGCAGACGGCGGGGAGCGCGTTGGCCTCGCGGATCCTGTTGATCGCGCCCAGGTGGTCGCGCGCCAGCAGGAGTTCGATGAACCCCCGGATGTCGACGTTGACCGGACACCCTTTGACACACGCGGCATCCTTACACTCCAGGCATCGGGACGCTTCGACCAGCGCGCGCTCCTCGTCGAAGCCGAGCGACACTTCCTGGAAGGTCCGGCAGCGTTCCTCCGGGGGCCGTTCAATCGCCTGCTGCCGTGGGATCTTCAAGCGCTCGGCAGGCCGCAGCGTGTTGACGCCCGTCATCGCGTCTCCGTCCCGGCAGAGGCGAGTTCGCACGTCAGCCGTTGATCGCCGATGCGCTCGAGATCGGCGTAGGACCGGTTGCGCACGATCAATTCGTCGAAATCCACCGCGGTCCCGTCGAACTCGGGGCCGTCCACGCAGGCGAACTTCATCTGCCCGTTGACGGTCACCCGGCACCCTCCGCACATGCCCGTGCCGTCCACCATGATGGCGTTGAGGCTGACATACGTGGCGAGGCCCAGCGGCCGGACCAGGTCCACCACGGCCTTCATCATCACCAGGGGGCCGATGGCATAGACCGCGCCGACCTCAGGCGTCCCCGCCAGGAGGTCCCCCAGGGCGTCGGTCACCACCCCCCGCCGGCCGTAGGATCCATCGTCCGTGGTGACCGCCAGGCTGGTCGAGCACGCGGCCATCTCCCGCTCCAGGATGACCAACTCGCGGGTCCGCGCGCCGATGATGGCATGCACGATGGTGCCGGCCTGGTGGAGCGCTCGCGCAATGGGATACAGTTCGGCCGTCCCGACCCCACCGCCGACGCAGGCCACGATCCCGCATCCCACGATGGGCGTGGGGTTCCCCAGAGGACCCACCACGTCGCGCAGGACGTCCCCCTGCTGCAGGGCGCACAGCAGCTTCGTGGTCTTGCCGACCGCCTGCACGATGAGCGTGATTGT
This sequence comes from Armatimonadota bacterium, assembly GCA_016198805.1. GTDB lineage: Bacteria > Sysuimicrobiota > Sysuimicrobiia > Sysuimicrobiales > Humicultoraceae > JACQHU01. Next base: position 9,243 of record JACQHU010000007.1, on the reverse strand, counting down.
GCCTCCGGCAGGGTCGGCGTCCACGATGGTCAAGGGGATGCGCTCGCCCGCCTCGGTCACCCGCACGATGATGAAGTTTCCGGCCCGAGCCTTTCGGGCGACCAGCGGCGCCCCGACGATGACTCGCGCGATCGTCGGGGCCAGCATCGTCTTGGCGAGGATAGGAAACCGGCTCTCCACTCAGCGTCCACCCGGCCCTCGTGCGGGACCCGCCCACAGCATAGGAAAAGGGCGCGTGGGTGGCCTATCGGGCGGCCACCCGATTCCCCATCAGGTGGGAGAGCTCCGATGCGGTCGGCGTCCGGCCCTCGTGGCTGCCGGCTCCCAGGCCGGCGGCCGTGCCGGATCAGTGCCCATGCGGGCGTCAGTCAAGATCAGCCGGTCGGTCAGCCTCGTCGTAACGGGTGAACATCAACGCAACCTGCGCGGGCGTGACTCTCTCATGCGCCCTTCTGGCCGCGGCTTCGCCGACGCTCTCCCCAATGTCGTCCCAGCCACCGGGAAGGGCCCACGACAGCCAGGCTGCGCAGCTCCTGACTGACGGGCATTCGCCGCGCGGCTAGACCAGCGCCCAGATCTCCTGTTTGGCGGGCAGCCCGGTCCTGGTGACCGTCGCCGACGAGCCCAGATGCTTCGCGGTCTTTCCCTTCAGGTAGTCGTCCAGTGTCCCGATGGGCCACGAGGCGTTGGCCTCGGTCTTGAAGTGCATCGGGATGACCACCCGCGGCTTCAACTGGGCGATGACGGTGTCGGCTTCGGCCGGCCCGATGGTATAGTGGCCGCCCACCGGGATCATCAGGACGTCGGGCGTCCCGATGGCCCGGGCCTGCTCGTCGGACAGCAGGTGGCCCAGGTCGCCCAGGTGCACGACCCGCAGGCCTTCGACCTCAAAGATCGTCACCGTGTTCTTGCCGCGCTCCTTGCCCTGCTCGGTGTCGTGATAGGTCGGCATGCCGGTGATGTGCACGCCCCCGACATGCGCATCGAGTTTCGCCCAGGTCTTGCCCTCATCGGCCAGGCCGCGGAGCACCTTCGGGGTGCCCCCAAGCAGGCCCACGTTGTTGTGGTCGAAGTGCTCGTGGCTGATGACCACCGCGTCGGGCGCCACGCGCGGTTTCGGGTGGCCGATATCGTCGTTCCACGGATCGATGACGATCGTCGTGCCCTCCGACGTCAGGCCGAACATCGCGTGCAGATAGTATCGCAGGTCCACCGTCTCACCTCCGCGACGTGAAATTTTCCCCCGGACGATACACGCCGTGGTAGAGCCAGCCGGCCACCAGGCCGCCCAGTAGCGGGCCGACCCAGTAGACGACCTGGTTCGTCCAGACGCCTGAGAACAGCGCCGGCCCGAACGCCCGCGCCGGATTCATGGCCGCGCCGGTCAGCGCCCCGCCCGCCAGGATGTCCATGGTAATCACCAGGCCGATGAACAGCCCGCCGGCGGCCCGGGGTCCGCGACCGTCCACCGCCGTCCCGAAGATCACAAACACCAGGAAGAAGGTGAGGATCGCCTCGACGACAATGCCATCCCCGGCCGTGACGCCGGAAGCCAGCGCAGGCGTGCCCAGCGCGGTGGCCATGCGCACAGCCTCGGGAAATGCGGCGCCCAGGAAGAAGGCGCCCAATGACCCGCCGATCAACTGCGCCACCCAGTAGGCGACGCCGCTGGCCGCCGGCAGCCGGCCGGTGGCGACGAACGCGGCGGTCACCGCGGGGTTGAAGTGCCCGCCCGACAGATGGCCGGCCGCCGCCACCATGGTGGCGATGGCCAGCCCGTGGGCGAGCGCGATCCCGACCAGTCCGACCTGGCCGCCGGTCAGCGCATCCGCCACGATGGCGCCGGCGCCGATATAGATGAGGGTGAACGTGCCGATCAGTTCTGCCAGCGCGGCCTTCCACAGCGGCGCGGGCTCAGTCATCCGAACCCTCCCGAGGTCTGACGTCGCCGATCCGGCCTAGGTGCGGATGACCACCATCTGGATGTTGGTCATCTCCTCGATGGCATAGCGCACGCCCTCGCGGCCGACCCCGCTCTGCCGGTTCCCGCCGTAGGGCATGTGGTCCACCCGGAAGGTCGGGATCTCGTTGATGATCACCCCGCCGAAGTTGAGCCGGCGGATGGCCTGGAAGACGCGGCCGATGTCCCGGGTGAACACCGCCGCCTGCAGCCCGTACTCGGTGGCGTCCGCGGCGCGCAGCGCCTCCTCGAAGTCGTCGTACTCCATGACCGACGCGACCGGCGCGAAGGCTTCCTGCGCCACCACCTTCATCTCGGGGCGCACCCTGGTCAGGACCGTCGGCAGGTACACCGGACCGTTTCGCTGCCCGCCGATAAGGACCTGGGCCCCACCCTGCCTGGCCTCGTCGACCCAGCCCTCGATGCGCTCGGCCTCGCGGATGTCGATCATCGGGCCGACGTCGGTCCGCTCGTCGAGGGGATCGCCGACGACCAGGTTCTGCGTCGCGGCCACGAACCGCTCCGTGAAGGGCTCGTGAACTTTCCTGTCCGTGAAGATCCGCTGCACCGAGATGCATACCTGGCCGGAGTAGTAGAAGGCGCCGAACGCGCACCGCTTCGCGACCAGGTCCAGGTCGGCATCCGGCGCGATGACCACAGGCGATGTGTTCCCGAGTTCCAGGGTGACCTTCTTGATCCCGGCGCGCGTCATGATCTGCCGGCCGACGTCGGGGCTACCGGTGAAGGTGATCTTCGCCACGCGGGGATCCGCGACCAGCTGGTCCCCGACCGTACTGCCGGGACCGACGACCAGGTTGATACCTCCGGGGGGCAGGCCGGCCTCCGTCAGAAACCGGCACAGGGCGACCGCGGTGAGCGGCGTGGTGCTCGCCGGCTTCAGCACAATGCTGTTGCCCGCGGCGATCGCCGGCGCGACCTTATGCGCCACCAGGTTGAGCGGGAAGTTGAACGGGCTGATGGCCGCCACGACGCCGACCGGACGCCGGATGTAGAAGCCGAAGAAGCCCTCGCCCGACGGAACGGCGTCAAGCGGCACGGTCTCGCCGTGGATCCGCTTGGCCTCCTCGGCGGCGCAGGTGAAGGTCGCGACGGCGCGATCGGTCTCCAGGCGGGCCCACTTCAGCGCCTTGCCAGCCTCCGCCGCGATGGTGCGTGCCACGTCGTCGCGGTACTCGGCCAGCAGCGCGGCCGTCCTGGCCAGGATCTCGCTCCGGCGGTGGGCCGGCATCGCCGCCATGACCGGCGCCGCGTCTGTCGCCGCGGCAATGGCGGCGTCGACGTCTTCCGGGCGCGCGGTCGGCAGGGTGGCAAAGACGTCACGCGTGTACTTGTTCCGGACCTCGAGCGGCGGCCCGCCGTCGATCCACCGGCCCCCGACGAGCAGCTTCTCCGCCATCTGCAGCATGCGCGTTCCTCCCGGATGTCATTCGCGGGTCTGCTCTCATCCTACATGGTAGAATGGGCGCCGTGAAGCGCACCTTCCGCACGCTCGAGGAGGTCCGCGCGCTGATGACGGTGGGCCGGGGCCAGGCGGCGCCGGACCTGCTGATTGTGGGCGGGACCATCCTCAACGTCTACTCGGGCGAACTGCATCCCGGGACGATCGCCGTCGCCGGCGGCCGGATCGCGTACGTCCGTGACCGCGCCCTCACCGCGGGGCCGCAGACCACGGTCATCGACGCGCGGGGCCGGATCCTGGCGCCAGGCTACATCGACCCCCACACGCATATCTTCGCGTTGTGCTCGCCGGACCAGCTGGCCGCCGCCCTGCTCCCCCGCGGGACGACCACCGTCGTCGCCGACACCCTGATGCTGCTCCTGGCCACACCGCCAGAGGTGACGCCTCAGGTGATGGACGCGCTGGCCGCACTCCCGATGCGCCACTTCTGGTTCCTCAGGCTGCATGCCCAGTCGCACAGCCCCGACGAGACGACCCTGGTGACCGACGCCCGGCTGGAGGGACTCGTGCAGCGCGAGGACGTCCGCACAGTGGGCGAACTCACCCGGTGGCCACAGGTCTACGCAGGCGACGCCACTGTGCTCACGCGCATCGGCCGGGCGCTGGCCGCCGGCCGCCGCGTCGAGGGCCATCTGCCGGGCGTCTCGGCCGACCGCCTGCAGGTGGTGGCGGCCGCCGGGGTCTCGTCGGACCACGAGGCGATAACGGCAGAGCAGGCGCTGGCGCGGCTGCGCGCGGGGCTCTACGTCATGCTGCGCCACGGCTCCATCCGGCCCGATCTGCCGGCGCTGGCCGAGCTCGTCACCGGCGCGCGGGCCTTCTCGGGCCGTCTGATGCTCACCCCTGACGCGTCCACGCCCACGTTCGTCGAAACGTACGGGAACATCGATTACATGCTCCAGACCGCCCTCGGCCTCGGCATCGAGCCCCTGGCCGCCTATCAAATGGCGACCATCAACCCGGCGACCTACTACGCCCTCGACGAAGAGCTCGGCGGCCTGGCGCCGGGCCGCCGAGCCGACCTGGTCGTGCTGGAAGACCTCGGCCGTCCTCGGCCCGAGATGGTCATCGCCGACGGCCGGGTCGTCGCGCGCGACGGCCGACTGACCGTGGCCCTCCCGGCGCTTCCGTGGGAGCGCTGGCTCCGACGGTTCACTCCAGGAGCATGGCGGCCGACTTCCGGGATGTTCTCCCTCGACGGCCTGCCGTCGCCGGCGCCTGCGATCCATCTGGAAGACACCGTCATCACGTCGCGTCGCGATCTTGCGGTCACCGACCCGTTGCCCCCGGGGATTCTCCGCATGGCGCTCCTCGACACCGCCGGCCGCTGGCGGTGCCGCACGCTCCTGTCGGGATTCGCCGATACGGTCGGGGGGCTGGCCTCCTCCATTTCAAACGGGGTGGGGCTCATCACCCTGGGGCGCTCGGCAGAGGATATGGCGGCGGCGGCTTCGCGTGTGCTCGGTCTGGGCGGGGGCGTCGTGCTGGTCGACGATGGCGCGGTCCAGTTTGAACTCCCGCTCCCCCTGGCCGGCATGGCGTCGCGGGAGCCGATCCCGGCCGTGGCGGCAGACCTGGAGCGCCTGACCGCCATCCTGCGGGCGCGCGGCTACCGGCACCAGGAACTCGCCTTCACGCTGCTGTTCCTCGGCTTCGACTCGCTGCCGTATGTCCGGTTGACCTACCGCGGGGTGTGGGACGTCATGGCCCGTCGCGTGATCCTGCCGCGCGAAGATCTCGGCTAGCATGGGCACCGGCCGCGCGCCCGTGGCGCCACGTGACGCGGCCACGCTGGTGCTGGCCAGGGACGAGGGGGCGGGGCTGGAGATCTTCATGCTGCGCCGGAGCGTCTCTGCGGCCTTCGCCGGCGGCGCATATGTCTTCCCCGGAGGCACGGTGGCCCCTGAGGACAGGCATCCGGGCCTGGAGGCCCTGTGCGTGGGGCGCGCCGACGCCGACGCCAGCGCGCGGCTGGGGATCGCATCTGGGGGCCTGACCTTCTGGATCGCGGCCATCCGCGAATGCTTTGAGGAAGCGGGCCTGCTGCTGGCGCGCCACGCTGCCGGCGGCCAGATGCTGGCCTTCAGCGACCCGGACGTCGAGGCGCGCTTCCAGACCTACCGCCGCGCGCTGGCCGCCGGCGCCCGGCGGCTGGAGGAGATCCTGCGAGCGGAATCGCTGGTCCTGGACGTGGGCAACGTGCACTACTTCTCCCACTGGATCACGCCGGCAGATGCGCCGCGCCGCTACGACACGCGGTTCTTCATCGCCCCGGCGCCTTGGGCGCAGCGGCCGCTGCATGACGCGCGGGAGATGACCGCCGGCGAGTGGATCCGCCCAACCGTAGCCCTGGACCGCTTCCGTCGCGGGTCGTTCGAGCTGATCATCCCGACCCGGAGACATCTCGAGGCCCTGGCAGAATTCCACAGGGCCGCAGACCTGCTGGGCGCGGCACGCGCCGTCACCCACGTCCCGACCATCGTGCCCGCCGCATGGGCGGACGAGGCGCGGGGACAGGCGCCGACCGGCCTTACCTCTCCTCCCCCGGCGCGGGACGCGTGAAGTCGCTCCGCGCCGGATGCGCGCAGGACCCTCAGGCCCGCGGCGCCACCCGCCGGCGGCGCGTCAGCCCGGCCAGGATCCCCTCGGGCATGAACAGGCCGATCACCATCAGGATCAGCCCGTAGACGCCGAGCGCGGGGATGGGCAGCGTCAGGTAGTTCTTCAGGCTCACGTCGATCACGCGGATCAACACGCCGCCGACGATCGGGCCCAGCACCAGGCCCGTCCCCCCGAGCATCGCCATGATCACCGGCAGCAGGGTCTTGTCCACGCCGAGGACCGACTCCAGGTCGACGTACCCAAAGTGCAGCCCGAACAGGCACCCGGCCAGCGCCGAGGGAATGACGCTGATGACGAGGGCCGTCTGCTTGTGCCGGAAGAGGTCGATGCCGATGGCGGCCGCTGCCGGCTCGCTCTCGCGGATCGCGTGCAGACCAACGCCCAACCGCGTCTGTGAGATCAGGTAGTTCACCGCGACAGACAGCGTCACCACCCCCAGCATCAACCAGTAGGCCAGCCGCTGGTCGACGTAGTAGCCCGGGGGCAGGTAGATGCCGAAGGCCCCGCCTGTCAGCCGTTCGAGGTTCAGGATGAGCTGGCGGACCAGCAGGAAGAGCCCGAAGGTCGCCATGGCGAAATACGCGCCCTTCAGACGGAAGAGGGGATACGCCACGATGGCGGCAAACAGGGCGATGATCGCCACCGCCACGACGACCAGGCCGATCAGGGCCAGGGGGCCTGCGGCCGCGACCCCGGGCATGTGCTTGGTCAGGATGAACACCGCGTAGGCACCGCCTCCGAAGAACGTCCCCTGACCCAGGTTCAGGTAGCCCAGAAACCCGCCCAGCAGGTCGTAGTTCAGCGCCACCGTGATCAGGGCAAAGGCGAAGAACAGCGCGGTGACCAGGTCGCGGGTGAGAAACCGCGGCAGGACCACCAGCCCGATCAGCACGACCCCGACTGCGAGGAGCCGTCGACCCCGAAAGACCCCGGGCACGCGTGCCATCACCCCTGCCGAATCCCGACCAGCCCCTGCGGGCGCACCAGCAGGACCACAAAGAACACCAGCACGTACGTCACCGGCGACCAGACGGCCCCGAAGACGAAGGCCGTGAACACGTCGGTGATCCCCAGGACGATCCCGCCCAGCAGCGCGCCCGGCAAGCTCCCCACCCCGCCGATCACGATCACCGTCATGGCGACAAGCGTCAAGCGCAGCCCGTCGTGCGGACCCAGGGGAGTGGCGAGGATGAAGAACAGGCCGGAGAGGGCCGTGGCCAGCAGCCCCACCGTGAAAATGGTGACCGAGACGAGGCGGGGATTGACCCCCAGGATCAGGGCGCCCTCGTAGTCCTGGGCGATGGCGCGCGCCATCTTGCCGACGGGCGTCTTCGTGAGGAACAGGTGGAACACCAGGACGGCCAGGCAGACGAAGGCCAGGATCACCAGGCGCGTGCCCGACAGCGACACGCCCCATAGGGTCAGACGCGGCATGGTCAGCGTCAGCGAGAATGTGGGCTGCGGGTCCACGAGCTTGGCCCAGTAGAACCCCAGCCCCGCCTCAAACGCCAGCGCGAACCCAAAGGTGATCAGGATCGACCCGATCAGGATCCGATCCGGGGCGCGGCCCTGCAGCGGCCGCACGCACACCAACTCGAACACCCACCCCACCAGGGCGAAGCCCGCGACCAGGATCACCAGGCTCGGGACCGGGGAGAGCCCGAGATACTTGATGAGCAGCGTGCTCGCCGCCGCCCCCAGCACCATGAAGCTCCCATGGGCGACGTTGAGGATATGGGTGGTGGCCAGCGCCAGGGAGAGGGCCAGCGCCATCAGGGCGTAGATCCCGCCGAGACTGATCCCGCCCAGCAACAGCTCAAGGAGAATCTGCGGCGTCAGGAGACTGGACATCGGCCCGGCCCGCAGGACCTACACCACCAGATAGGTCTTGCGCACGTAGTCGTCGTGCAGGAGTTCCTGTCCCTCGCCCTCTCGGGTGATCCGCCCGATCTCCAGCACATAGGCCCGATCCGCCAGTTCCAAGGCGCCGTACACGTACTGCTCCACCAGCAGGATGGTCAACCCCTGGGCGCGGAGGTCGCGGATCGTCTGATAGAGCCGGTCCACGACCACGGGCGCCAGGCCCAGCGATGGCTCGTCCAGCATCAGCAGCCTGGGCCTGGCCATCAGCGCCCGGCCGATGGCCAGCATCTGCTGCTCTCCGCCGCTCATGGTGCCCGCCAGCTGCCCGCGTCGCTCCGCAAGAATGGGAAAGACCGCGAAGGCCTGGGCGAGCCGGGCCTCCAGGTCCCTGGACCCGCCTGTGGCATGGGCGGCCAGTTCGAGGTTCTCCAGGACGCTCATGTAGGGAAAGATCCGCCGGCCTTCGGGCACCAGCGCGATCCCTTCCCGCACCCGCCGGTGGCTTGGCTCATGGTTGAGGTGCCGTCCGTTGAAGACGATCTCGCCCGCGGCCGCGGGGATCAGACCCAGAATGGCCCGCAGCGTCGTCGTCTTGCCCGCCCCGTTGGGCCCGATGATGGCCACCAGTTCGCCGGCACTGACGCGAAAGGACACGTCCCACAGCGCGCGGAGGTCGCCGTAGGACACGCTCAGTTGCCGGACCTCAAGCATCAGGCCGTGCCGCGCCGGTCCACCGCTCGCCGAGATACGCCCTGATCACCTCGGGGTTGCTGACCACCTCCTCCGGCCGCCCCTGGGCGATCACCACGCCGTAGTTGAGCACCGCGACGCGGTACGCCAGCGCCATCACCAGGCGGATGTTGTGCTCGATGAGCAGGATGGTGAGGCCGAACTCCTGCCGGGTGATCCTGATCAGGCCGATCATCTCCTCGGCCTCGGCCGGAGTGAGCCCGGCCATCACCTCGTCCAGCAGGAGGACCCGCGGGCCGGTGGCCAGCCCGCGGACCATCTCCAGCCGTTTGCGTTCGGACAGGGTCAGGGCTCCGGCCGGCATGTGTGCCTTCTCATCCAGCTTGCCCAGCGGCAGCAGCCGGCGGGCCTTCTGCCGGGCTTCTTCCAGCGAGGGACGACGGCCGCCGCCCCGTCCAAACAGCAGCCCTGCGGCCACGTTGTCCAGCACCGACATCCCGGCGAACGGCTGGACGATCTGGAAGGTCCGGGCGATCCCGCGGCGGCACACCAGATGCGGATGCAGGCCCACCAGGTCGTGCCCCTGGAAGCGGACGCGCCCGCCGTCCGGCGCGTAGATGCCGGAGAT
>JACQHU010000078.1 GCA_016198805.1 Armatimonadota bacterium | reverse complement strand
TACGTGATCCCGGCGCCGCGGGGGGTGATCTACGATCGGCGCGGGCAGCCGCTGGTCACCAACCGCGCCGCCTTCACCGTGAGTGTTCTCCCGATGGAAGTGAACGACCCGGCACGTCTGGCCGACGCGCTGTCGCCGCTGCTGAGTCTGGACCGGCAGGAGATCCTGGCCCGTCTCGAGGCGGGCCGGCGCCGGCCGTTTGAACCGGTCGCGCTCCGGCGGGACGCCAGCAAGGCCGTGGTCATGACGGTGGAGGAGCACCGGCTGGATCTGCCGGGCGTCATCGTACAGGCCGAGCCGGTCCGGGATCATCTGCAGGGCTCCCTGGCCGCGCACGCGCTCGGCTACCTGGGCGAGATCACCGAGGAGGAACTGAGGACGCGGCCCGCCTACCGGGCCGGGGATCTGATCGGCAAGGCCGGCGTGGAGCGCACCTATGATACGGTGCTGCGCGGGACGAACGGCCGGCTCCGGGTGGAGGTGGATGCCGCAGGCCGGCCCGTCCGGGTGTTGAGCCGTGAGCCGGGGCGGCCCGGGCGGTCCCTGGTTCTGAACCTGGATGCCGGCCTGCAGGCGGTCGCGGAAAAGGCCCTGGGTGCCCGGCGGGGCGTCGTGGTCGCCATGGATCCCCGCAACGGCGAGGTCCTGGCGCTGGCGAGCCATCCCGCGTTCGACCCCAACCACTTCGCGGGCGGTATCAGTCAGGCGAACTGGAAACGCCTGACCGGCGACCGCAGGCTCCCGCTGCTCAACCGGGCGACCGAGGGTCTCTACGAGCCCGGGTCGGTCTTCAAGATCGTCACGGGCATCGCGGCGCTCAGCGAGGGTGTCGCGACGCGCGACAGCGTCTTCCACTGCACGGGGTCGCTGCAGCTCGGTCAGTGGATCTTCCGCGATCTGGCCGCCTACGGCCGCGTGAACTTCATCCGGGGCACGCAGGTGTCATGCAACGTGATGTTCTGGACCCTCGGCCGCGCGCTGGGGGGGGAGCGGCTCGCGCGCTACGCGACCGCCCTGGGGCTGGGACTGCCCACCGGCGTCGACCTGCCGGCGGAATCCGCCGGCCTGGTGCCCACGGCCGAGTGGAAGCAACGGACGCGGAGAGAGCCCTGGTATCCCGGCGACACGCTCAACATGAGCATCGGCCAGGGATATATCCTGGCTACCCCGATCCAGGTGGCGAGGATGGTCTCCGCCGTCGCCGCGGACGGCACCCTGGTGGAGCCCAGGCTGGCCCGGAGGATCCTGGCGCCTGACGGCAGCAAGGTGTCGGCGGTGACTCCAGAGATCACCGGGCACGTGTCATTCCCGCCCGCGGCGCTGCGCGCGCTGCGGGACGGGATGCGGGCGGTCATCGAAGGGGGCACCGGCGCGGCGGCGGCGGTGCCCGGGCTGCCGATCGCCGGAAAGACGGGGAGCGCGGAGAATCCCCGGGGCATCCCCCACGCCTGGTTTGCAGGGTACGCGCCGGCTGAGCGCCCGGCCCTGGTGGTGGTCGTCTTTGTGGAGCACGGACGCCGGGGCGGCGAGACCGCGGCGCCCATCGCCCGGGCGATCTTCGCCGCAGCATCTGCGACGCTGGTCGCCTCGGCCGAGGGGGGCCGGCCGTGAAGGCCTGGTGGCTGCGTGAGGTCGACTGGCTGCTGGTAGCGGCCACGGCGTTGCTCGCTGCCTACGGCATCGTGGTCCTCCTGTCGGCCACGCACGGATTCCCCGAAGCGGGCGCGCTGTTGCGGGCGCGCCTGGTTCACCTGGCCCTGGGCGTGGCCGCGCTGCTTGTGGCAGCCACCATCGACTACCGCCGGCTGGCCGCCGGTGTGCCGGTCCTCTATGGCGGGACGCTGCTGCTGCTCGCCGCCGTCCTGATCGTCGGCGATAGCCGCCTGGGCGCGCAGCGGTGGATTGTGCTCGGACCGTTAGGCGGGTTCCAGCCATCGGAAGTCGCGAAGCTGGCCATCATCGTGACGCTGGCCCGGCACCTGGAGGTGACCAGGGGGTTGCCCCGCCTGCGCTCGCTGGTCCCGTTTGTCCTGCACGTGGCCGTGCCGATGCTGTTCATCATCCGCCAGCCCGACCTGGGAACCGCGCTGGTGTTGCTGGCGATCCTGGCGGCGATGCTGTACGTCGCCGGCGCCCGGGCAGGAGACCTGGCCGGACTCGCCACAGCCGCGGCGGCCCTGTCGCCGTTTGTGTGGGGATTCCTGCACGACTACCAGCGGCGGCGGCTGGCAGCGTTTCTCGACCCGACGGCCGACCCTCTGGGCGCGGGGTATGCCCTGATCCAGGCGAAGATCGCGGTCGGCTCCGGACAGCTCTTCGGGAAAGGCCTCTTCGCCGGCACGCAGAACCTGCTGCGCTTCATCCCCGAGCAGCACACCGACTTCATCTTTACCGTCGTCGGGGAGGAACTCGGGCTGCTGGGCGCGACCCTCTTGCTGGCGCTCTACGCCGTCTGGCTGTGGCGCGCGCTGGCGATTGCGTCGGGCGCGCGCGACCGGCTGGGAGCGCTGGTGGCGACCGGCGTGGCCACGATGATGGCGTTCCACGTCGTCGTCAATGTGGGCATGACCATCGGGCTCACGCCGGTGACCGGCATTCCGCTGCCGTTGTTGAGTTATGGGGGGTCGTCGCTGCTGACCACGCTGGCCGGCACCGGGATGCTGCTAAGCATCCACCTGCGCCGGCGCGTGGGGCGATAACACAGTCGTGTAACGCATTGTCAGGCCGGGGTGGCTGAACGAGGTGTGACGGGTATGGCGAAAGAGATCATCGCGAACATCGAGGCGGCCGAGACCCGCGTGGCCGTCACCGAGAACGGCACGCTGATCAACCTCTTCATCGAGCGCTCGGAGCCGGTGGCCGGCAATATCTACAAGGCCCGGGTGAACAACGTCCTGCCGGGCATGGAGGCCGCTTTCGTGGACATCGGCCTGGAGCGCAACGCGTTCCTGCATGTGGCCGACATCCGCTCGACGCGCCTGGACGGGGAGGAGGTGGAGGAGTCCTTCGGCCGGGGCGCCATCGCCGAGCGCCTGCGCAACGGTCAGGAGATCCTGGTGCAGGTCACCAAGGAGCCCATGGGCACCAAGGGCGCCCGGGTCACCACCTATGTCGCCCTGCCCGCCCACTACCTGGTGCTGATGCCCACGGTGAATTACGTCGGCGTCAGCCGGCGGATCACCAACGACGCCGAGCGCAAGCGCCTGCGGCAGATTGCCGATCGGATCCGGCCGGAGGGGATGGGCGTCATCGTGCGGACCGCCGCCGAGGGCGCCAGCGAGAAGGTCCTGGCTGATGATGTCGCGTTCCTCCAGCAGATGTGGACCCGGGTGCTGGAGCGGGCCCGCGCGAACCGGGCGCCGGCGCTGATCTACCAGGACCTCCGCCTGATCCGGCGCGTGGTCCGCGACCTGTTTACCGACGAGGTGGAGCGGTTTATCGTCGACTCGGCGGAAGAGTACAGCCGCATCGCGGACCTGCTCGGCTCGTTCGCCCCGCACCTGCGTGAGCGCCTGGTGCACTACCGCGGCGAAGAGCCGGTCTTCGAGGACTACGGCGTCGAGCGGGAGATCGACCGGGCGCTGCGCCGCCGCGTCTGGCTGAAATCCGGCGGCTACATCGTGTTCGACCGCACCGAGGCGCTGACCGTCATCGACGTGAACACCGGGAAGTACGTCGGCAAGACCGACCTGGCCAGCACCATCCTGCGCACGAACCTGGAGGCGGTCGACGAGATCGTCCGGCAGATCACGCTGCGGGACATCGGCGGCATCATCCTGGTGGACTTCATCGACATGGAACAGGAGGAGCACCGCCGGCGGGTGGTGGAGGCGCTCAACGCGGCGGTGCAGCGCGATCGGGCCAAACTCCACGTGATCGACCTGACCGCCCTTGGACTGGTCGAGATCACCCGCAAGCGCGTCTACCAGGACCTGGAGGAGACCATGCGGAGTCCGTGTCCCTACTGCGAGGGACGCGGCCGGGTGCTCTCGCCGGAGACCATGGCCATGCGGGTGCGCCGGGAGGTCCGCAAGCTGGCCCGGACGGCCAAAGCGCCCGCCGTGCTGGTGGAGGTGCATCCGCAGGTGGCCGGCGCGCTCCTGCGCGAGGGAGCGGGATGGCTGCGGGCGCTGGAGGAGGCGCACGGCAAGCGCCTGCGCGTGCGCGGCCGCGAGGGGCTGCACCTGGAGCGCCTGAACGTCGCGGAGTTCGACACCGCCGAGGACCTGGAGACGGCGCCGGCCGCCGGCGGGAAGCGCGTGCAGTTCTGGATGGACCGGGAACTCGGCGAGGTCCTGTCGATGGCCGAGCCGGATCCCGCCTACGAGATGGCGCTGGCGCTGGCCGAGTCCCCGCCGCGCCGCGATGGGTTCGTCTCCCGGGTGCTGCGACTGATCCGTGGGGGGCGGGAAATACCGTAACAGTCAGGAGGGAAAATGCGGGTGCACCGCGTA
>JACQHU010000085.1 GCA_016198805.1 Armatimonadota bacterium | reverse complement strand
GGGCGGGAGGCGCTGGAGGTCGTCGCCTGGATCGGCGGCATCACCGCGCTGATGGCGGCCACCATCGGGGTCACGCAGGACGATATCAAGCGGGTGCTGGCCTATTCCACGATCAGCCAGCTGGGGCTGATGATGCTGGGGTTGGGTGTCGGCGGGTATTCGGCCGGCATGTTCCACCTGATGACGCACGCTTTCTTCAAGGCGCTGCTCTTCCTGGGGGCCGGCAGCGTCATCCACGCCATGCAGACCAACGACATCAAGGAGATGGGCGGCCTGGCGAAGGCGATGCCGTCCACCTACTGGACCTTCTTGATCGGCACGCTGGCCCTGGCCGGCGTGTTCCCCTTTGCCGGCTTCTGGAGCAAAGACGAGATCCTCGTGGAGGCGCTCCACCATCATCCGGCGCTCTTCGGCCTGGGCGCCCTCACGTCGTTTCTCACCGCGTTCTACATGTTTCGCGTGATCTTCTACACGTTCACGGGGACGATGCGCAGCCACCACGCGCACCCGCATGAGAGCCCGCCGGTGATGACCCGGCCGCTGTGGGTCCTGGCGGGGTTCTCCGCCGTGATCGGGTTTGTGGGCGCGCCGTTCCTGGGGAATCCGTTCCACGAGTTTCTGCACTTCGAAGGCCTTGAGGCGGTCCCGTTCGATCCGGTGCTGGCGCTGGCCTCGCTGGGCATCGCGGGCGCGGGCATCCTGGCGGCGGCCGCCGTCTATTACTGGAAGCTCGTCCCGTCGGCCACCCTGCGCCGGGCGGCCGGGCCCCTGTACACCCTGGCGGCGCGCAAGTACTACGTGGACGAACTCTACGGCCTGCTGTTCGTGCGGTCGACGGTGTGGATCGCCCGCGCGTTGCGCATCTTCGATATCTACATCGTGGACATGCTGGTCAACGTCATCGGGCTGGGTATCGTGGGGCTGGCGCGCCTGTACCGGGTGTTCGATCTGTACATCGTGGACGGCGTGGTGAACTTGATCGGGTACGTCGTGGGCGCCACCGGCGGGCTGCTGCGCTACATGCAGACCGGGCGGGCGCAGAACTACCTGCTGGCGATCGCGCTCGGCGTGATCATCCTGCTCACCGCGGGACTGTTTCGATAGGGGGACCGAATGGATCGCTACCTGCTGACGATCATGCTCTTCCTCCCGCTGCTCGGCGGGCTGGTGATCTTGCTGACCCCCAAGGATCGAGAGCAGTTGATGCGGCAGGTGGCGCTGGCGGCATCGCTGCTGTGCTTCCTGGTCTCGCTGTGGCTGCTGGTGCCGTTTGAGACCGGGAAGGCCGGGATGCAGCTCGAGGAACTGTACGCGTGGATCCCCTCGGTAGGGATCAACTACCGCCTGGGCATCGACGGGCTGAGCCTGCCTCTGATCATCCTGACCACGCTGTTGACGCTGCTGTCGATCGTGTACTCCTGGCGGATCGACGTGCGGCTGAAGGAGTACCTGTTTCTGTTCCTCCTGCTGGAGACCGGCATGCTGGGCGTGTTCGTCGCCCTGGACTTCTTCCTGTTCTACGTGGTCTGGGAGATCACGCTGGTGCCGATGTACTTCCTCATCGGCATCTGGGGAGGTCCGCGCAAGGAATACGCCGCCATCAAGTTCTTCCTGTTCACGCTGGTGGGCTCGCTGGCCATGCTACTGGCGATTCTCCTCCTCTACTTCAACCTGGACCCCGCGCAGCGGACGTTCGACATCCTGAAGTTGATCGAACTGCAGCCGCTCGCCAGGGCTCCGCTGCTGGCCTCGCTGGCCTTCTGGGGCTTCTTCCTGTCGTTTGCCATCAAGGTCCCGATGTGGCCGTTCCACACCTGGTTGCCCGACGCCCACGTGGAGGCGCCCACGGCGGGCAGCGTGATCCTGGCCGGCATCTTGCTGAAGCTCGGCACCTACGGCTTCGTGCGGATCAGCCTGCCCATGTTGCCGGAGACGTTCAAGCTGTATGCCTTCCCGGTGGCGATCCTGGCGCTTATCGGGATCGTGTACGGCGCGCTGGTGGCCATGGCCCAGCCGGATCTGAAGAAGCTCGTGGCCTACTCCAGCGTCAACCATATGGGGTACGTCATGCTGGGAACCGCCGCGGCGGCCGGCGCCATCGGCACCCCGGCCAAAGCCGCGGCCGCCACCACCGCGCTGAACGGCGCGGTCTTCGAGATGATCGCGCACGGCATCATCACGGGCGCCTTATTCCTGATCGTGGGCGTGATCTACGACTACCGGGCGCATGTCCGGGGCGTCGACGACTTCGGCGGGCTCGGCGCGAAGCTCCCCATGTACACCGGCATCACGACCGTGGCCATGCTCGCCTCGCTGGGGCTGCCCGGCCTGATGGGCTTCGTGGCCGAGTTCCTCATCTTCGTGGGATCGTTCGGGGTCTGGCCGCAGTTGACCGTCGTCGCCGTCACCGGCGTGATCTTCTCGGCCGCCATGTTCCTGTGGACGATCCAGCGGATCTTCCTGGGCCCGCTGAACGAGCGCTGGGCGCAGTTGCCCGACCTGGACCGGCGGGAGGCCATCTCGCTGGTGCCGCTGGCGGCGCTGATGCTGATCTTCGGGCTCTACCCGCGGCCGCTGCTGGACGTCATCAACGTCGCGATGACCAGCTTGGTCACGACGCTGAAGTAGGGGTCGACGGATGCCGGTCCCGGTTGAGGATCTCTGGTCGCTGGCGCCCGAGTTCTGGCTGACGGGGCTGGGCCTGCTGCTGCTGATCGTTGACCTGTTCGTCGGGGAGGACCGGAAGGTCCTCGTCGGATGGGTCGCCATCCTGGGGTTGCTGTTGAGCCTGCCTCCCATCCTGGGCCTGCAGGGCACGCCGGCCCGGACCGTGTTCTTCAGCGCGTACGCGGTGGACGGGTTCGCCATCTTCTTCAAGATCATCGTCGTGATCGCCACGATCCTGGTCATCCTGTCCGCCATGGAATCTTTCCGGCGGCAGACGCGGTTCGAGGGCGAACTGTACATCCTGTTGGTCTTCACCTCTCTGGGCCTGATCCTCATGGCCGGCAGCGCCGACCTCATCCTGCTGGCGCTGGCCATCGAGTTCGTCAGCCTGACCTCCTACGTGCTGGCCGGGTACTTCAAGACCGACGCCCGCAGCAACGAGGCCGGGATCAAGTACTTCCTCTTCGGCGCCAGCGCATCGGCCGTCATGATCTATGGCTTCTCGATCCTCTACGGGCTGACGGGAGAGACGGGCCTGTACGCCATCGCCGCCCGCATCCGCACCAGCCCGGAGCCTGCGCTGGTGGTGGCCGTGGCGCTGTCGCTGGCGGGGTTGGGGTTCAAGATCTCGATGGTCCCCTTCCACCAGTGGACCCCCGACGTCTATGAGGGCGCGCCGACGCCGGTGGCCGCCTACCTGTCGGTCGCCTCAAAGGCCGCCGGGTTTGCGGCGCTGGTCCGGCTGCTGCTGGTCGCGATCGCGCCCAGCGGCATCGACTGGATCACGCTGATGGCGGGTCTGGCCGCCGTCTCCATGACCCTGGGGAACCTCCTGGCCCTGCCGCAGCGCAACATCAAGCGGATGCTGGCGTACTCGAGCATCTCCCACGCGGGATTTCTCCTGATCGGCGTGGCGGCGTTCAAAGGGGATTTCGGGACCCCCGGTCTGTTGATCTACCTGCTGGCCTATACCTTTACTAACCTGGGAGCGTTCTTCGTGGCAGTCGTCCTGGGCGAGCGGCTGGGCTCGGACGAGATCCCCGACTACGCCGGGATGGCCCAGCGGTCGCCGGTGCTGGCCTTCCTGATGGCGCTGTTCATGCTGTCGCTCACCGGCATTCCCCCCACGGCGGGGTTCTTCGGGAAGTTCTACATCTTTGCCGGAGCGATCAACAACGACCTGTTGTGGCTGGCCGTGGTCGGTATCATCAACAGCGTCGTGTCCCTGTACTACTATGTGAACGTGATCCGCGTGATGTACCTGGTGCCCCCTGCCTCGCCCGAACCGGTCGCCGAGCCCGCCGCCCTGCGCGTGGCCCTGGGCATCGCGGCGCTGGGCACCCTGCTGATCGGCCTCTTCCCCCAGCCCTTCATCAACCTGGTCAGCGCCGCCGGGCTGCTTCTGCCCTTCTAAGCCCTTTCCAGGCCCACAGATTACCCCTTCAGACCGCGCCATCCTGGACGCAGCCCCGGGCGGTGCCGGTCCCCCCCACCAGATGGTCCCCGGGTGCCTGGCCGCCACGAATCCTGTCCAGACCTGATATTCCGGCGCCCGAGGGACTCCCAGCCGGAGCCTGAGGGCAGGCCGGCCAACGTGTGATCCCTTCTCCGGGCCCGTCGTTCCGGCTCGCGAAGGACGGGCGAAAACGGCGCGAAGCCGCGTCCTGTCTGCATTTTCGGTGCCTTGACGCCCCCCATCCCCTCTGCTATCATGCGCCAGGGAGTGGCCCCCCAGGGCGCC
>JACQHU010000071.1 GCA_016198805.1 Armatimonadota bacterium | reverse complement strand
GATCATCGAGGAAATCATGCTGGACATCATGTACGAGGTCCCCTCCCGCGCCGATATCCGCCGCTGCGTCGTCACCGAGGATGCCGTCCTCCGGCGTGCCGGCCCGGCCCTCCTCACGGTGGCGGACCTCAAGAAGCAGGGCCGGGAGAAATCGGCCTCCTGACGGACTGCGGCCAGGCAGGCCGTTCTTTGCGACCCTTCAGGCCTCGGCGGCGGGCCGATCAGCCGCCGACACGTTGACGACCTGGCCCGGGAAGACTATGCTTGAAAGTCGAATATTATTTGCCTCACCCGCTTCTCGCGATTCCGTCTTTGGGGCACACACTCAGGTATAGGGAACACCGGGGTCCGGTGGTGCGTTCATATTGACGTAGGGGGGAGAGGGCCGGACGCCTTCCGGCCTGCACCCCGGCAGAGTAGACTGGAGGCGGCGATGAGGTGCCTTCAAGGAGGCCGGAGTGAGCACTTCTGATCACCCGACACATATCCCCGATCATCTGCCCCTGCTGCCGCTGAAGGGAACGGTCGTCTTCCCCTCGCAGGTCCAGGGCCTGGGCGTCGGGCGGAAGAAGTCCCTGCGGGCCCTAGAGGCCGCGCTGGAGGGCGACCGGCTCATCGTCCTGGCCGCCCAGCGAGATGACGATATCGAGGACCCCAAGCCTCGCGACATCCGAGAGGTGGGTACCGTCTGCCGGATTCTCCAGGTCGGCAAGCAGCCGGATGGCGTGCTGCAGGTCATCGTTGAGGGCCTGGTGCGGGCCGGGCTGTCGTCGTTCGCGAAGGAGGACCCCCACTTCGAGGTCCTGGTGGACCTCCGCCCGGATCAGGTGGAGAAGACGGTCGAGATCGAGGCCCTGATGCGGGGCGTCCTCTCGCAGTTTGAGCGGTTCGCGCGATTCGCGCGGTCGGTTCCTCCGGACCAGCTGATCGCGGCGGGCCAGGTCGAAGAGCCCGGGCGCCTGGCCGACCTGGTGGCACAGCACATCTCGTTGAAGCTCGAGGAGCGCCAGGAGCTGCTCGAGGCCGACCCCAAGACACGTCTGGAGCGTCTGTCTGCCATCCTCACGCGGGAAATCAACGTGCTCGAACTCGAGCGCAAGATCCAGAGCCGCGTGCGCAAGCAGATGGAGAAGTCCCAGCGCGAGTACTTCCTCAAGGAACAGATGAAGGCGATCCAGCAGGAGCTGGGAGAAACCGACGAGCGGCAGGCAGAGGTGGCCGAGTACCGGAAGAAGATCGAAGCGGCCAACCTGCCCGAGCACGTCAAGAACAAGGCGCTGGAGGAGCTGGCCCGGCTCGAGAAGATGCCGCCGATGGTCGCCGAGGCTGTGGTGGTGCGCACCTACCTCGACTGGATCCTGGCCGTGCCGTGGAGCGTCCGCACCGAGGATCGGCTGGGCATCGACGAGGCACGGAAGATCCTCGATGAAGATCACTACGGCCTGGAGAAGGCCAAGGATCGGGTGATCGAGTACCTGGCCGTCCGCAAACTCTCGCCGGAGTCGCGCGGGCCGATCCTGTGCTTTGTGGGCCCGCCGGGCGTGGGGAAGACCTCGGTCGGCAAGTCGATCGCGCGCGCCCTGGGCCGGAAGTTCGTGCGCGTGTCGTTGGGCGGCGTCCGCGACGAGGCGGAGATCCGCGGGCATCGGCGCACGTATGTCGGCGCCCTGCCGGGCCGCATCGTGCAGGGGATGAAGACCGCGGGCAGCCGCAACCCCGTCTTCATGCTGGACGAAATCGACAAGCTGGGCATGGACTTCCGCGGCGATCCGTCAGCGGCATTGCTGGAAGCGCTGGACCCCGAGCAGAATCACGCGTTCAGCGATCACTACCTGGAGCTGGCCCTGGACCTCAGCGAGGTCATGTTCATCACCACGGCCAACATCCTGGAGACGATTCCACCGGCGCTTCGCGACCGCATGGAGGTCATCCGCTTCCCGGGCTACATCGAGGAAGAGAAGGTCAAGATCGCCGAGCAGTTCCTGATTCCGAAACAGTTGAAGGCGAACGGCCTGAAGACGGAGCAGGTGACCTTCACCACTGAGGCGCTCCGGTTGATCGCCCGGGAGTACACGCGCGAGGCGGGCGTGCGTAACCTCGAGCGGGAGATCGGCAGCATCTGCCGCAAGGTGGCCACCGCCGTCGCGCGCGGGGTGTCGACCGGGGATCGGATCACCCGCGCCAACCTGCACAGGTACCTGGGGCCCCCGAAGTTCCGCTTCGGCTCGGCGGAGAAGGAGGACGAGATCGGCGTCTCCACCGGCCTGGTGTACACGGAGATGGGCGGCGATATCATCGCGGTCGAAGCCACGTTGATGCGCGGCGAGGGCAAGCTGGTGCTGACCGGGCAACTCGGCGATGTCATGAAGGAGTCCGCGCAGGCGGCGATGTCCTATGTCCGGTCGCGCGCGCGGCGCTTCGGGGTGGACGAGGAGTTCTACCAGAAGACCGACGTGCACATCCACGTGCCGGCCGGGGCGGTCCCGAAGGACGGCCCGTCGGCAGGGATCACCATGGCCACGGCGCTGGCGTCCGCCGTGACCGGACGCCCGGTACGCCGCGATGTGGCCATGACGGGTGAGATCACGCTGCGGGGCCGGGTACTCCCGATCGGCGGCCTCAAGGAGAAGGTGCTCGCCGCCCATCGGGCCGGGCTCCGGACGGTGATACTCCCCGGTGAGAACGAGAAGGACCTCCAGGAGATCCCGGCCAACGTCCGCAAACAGATCCGGCTGGCGCTCGTCTCGCACATGGACGAAGTCCTCAGCGAGGCCTTGGTGCCTCGCCGGGAGCAGGAGGTGACGCCGCCGGCACCGCTCGCCGCGCAGGCGCCGCCGTTTGTCCCGCCGATTCCACCGGTTCCGATCCAGCCCGAGCGGCGCCCGACCGAGCCGCCGGTGAGCTAGACCTCCGGCACCAGAGAGACGGTCACGAGGACGGAAGGACGAGGGGGGCGCATCGCGCCCCCCTCGTCGTTGACAGACCTGGACCCGCGGCGGCTATTTCTTCTGGAGCCCGAACGCCTGGTAGTTCAGGTCAATGAACCGGTTCCACTGATCGGGCGTGTCGCCCTCGGCAAAGATAGCGGTCACCGGACAGACAGATTCGCAGGCGCCGCAGTCGATGCACTCATCCGGGTGGATGTACAGCTGGGCCAGCAGGGTCTCCTTCGGAAAATCATCGGGCGGGATGTGTGTGACATCGCCCCGGGGCACCACCTGCTTGTCCGTTCCTGCGCCGGTCGAGGGATCCGGGACCACGTAGCCCCCGATCTCGTCCACGTACTCGTAGATGCAGTCGACGGGACAGACTTCCACACAGGTCCGGTCCTTTACGCCGATACACGGTTCCGCGATGATGTAGGTCATACGGCATCCTCCTGGACTCCAATGTCGACCGTCCACCATCAACACTAGCATGCTGGGCTGACCCGAAGGAAGTATTTTGCGACTTTCAAGGGGCTTGACGAGCCGCCTGTACTCAGAGGACAATCAACATATGCAAAATACAATACTGAGTCAGGCAAGCCTCTGGGGCCAGCCGCCGGTGCGCGAAACGGTCAGCGCGGCCGCGTACCGGCAGCTGCGGGAAGCCATCCTGCGCGGGCAGATCCCGATGGGGATCCGTATCAACGAACTCGAACTCGCCGAGGCCTGGCAGGTGAGCCGGACGCCGATTCGGGACGCTCTCAGGCGCCTCCAAGCCGAGGGACTTGTCGAAGTCATTCCCGGCCGGGGGGCGATGGTTCCACGTCTGGGCCTGGCCGACGTCGACGAACTGTACGAGCTGCGTGAAGTCCTGGAAGCCCGGGCGGCCCGGCGGGCGGCGGAACGAGCAACTCCGGAGCTGCACGCGCGCCTGAACGTCTTGATCAAGGGCTTCGGGACGGCCCTCAAGCAAGGCGATATCGAGCAGATGGTCGCCGTCGATCAGGACATCCACGCCGGCATCGCGGCCGCGTCGGGCAACGCCAGGCTTGAGCGAACCATCGAAGGCGTGAGGGGACAGGTCCACCAGATCCGGCAGCGAACCCTGCGGGTCAAGGGCAGGGCCGCCAAGTCCTTCCGCGAGATGGCCAAGCTCACCGCGGCCATCCGCGCCCGGAACGGGGCTCGAGCCGAGGCCGCCATGCGCGAGCACATCGTCAGCTTGCGCGCCGACCTCGCCGCGGTGTTTCAGGTGGAAGGATGAGACGGTCTGCCGGCCTGATGAAGGAGGCTGCCGCGTGCAGATATTCACCGGGTATGTGCTGATCTACGTGGGACTGATCTTCGAGGTCCTGGCTGTCGTGGTATGGCTTGGATTCATGAAACCTCGACACGCGAAACCGGCTGCGGCAGGCGGGATCTGGGACGTCCTTGTGGCACTGATCGAAAAGTCCTGGCAGGCCGCTGTAGGTCTCACCCTGATCTATTTTGGTCTGAGGATGGTCGGCATCAGCTTGACCTGATGACCGGCGTCCGCTCTGCGGGCCCTTGACACCAGATACCGCGCTCCCGCTATAATGGCGGTCACAGGCAAGGACGGGGAGGAGTAGGCCGGCAGCGCCCCGAGCGAGGAAGGCCCACCGGGTGCAAGGCCTTCCGGAAGCGGACTGGCCGAACGTCGCCCTAGAGCCGCAGCCCGAAGGCAGTAGGGCTGCCGGGATTCGCCCGAGATCGCGAACACGAGCGCCGGTTCAACGGGTCGCACCGCTCCCATCGAAACGGGTGACGGGGAGACGTGAACCGGCCATCAAGGTGGTACCGCGGAGCGCCGCTTCGCCCTTGGCGAGCGGCGTTGTGTTTTTCCTGGCTGGCCGCGTTTGCGTCTCCTGGGGATCGGGCGTGCGCGGCGCCGGACGGGAGGGAGCAGGACATGCCTGAGGATCGGGGTCGCGCCCCGTACAACCCACTCGAGGTGGAACCGCGCCGCTACCGGGAGTGGCTGGAGCGGCGGTACTTCTATGCGCCCGTCGACCCGTCCCGGAAGCCCTTCTGCATCATGATGCCGCTCCCGAACATCACTGGCGAATTGCACATGGGCCATGCGCTCAATCACACGGTGCAGGACCTGCTCACCCGGTGGCGGCGGATGCAAGGATACAACGGGATGTGGCTGCCCGGCACGGACCATGCCAGCATCGCGGCGCACGTGGTCATGGAGCGCGAGCTGGCCAGGCAGGGCACGACGCGCTTCGACCTGGGGCGCGAAAAGTTCCTGGAGTTCGCCTGGCAGTGGAGGGAGAAGTACGGCGGCCTGATCTACAGCCAGATCCGCCGCATGGGGTCGGGCTGCGACTGGGACCGTGTGACCTTCACCATGGATCCCGGCTACAACGACGCCGTCATCGAATGCTTCCTGCGCCTCTACCAGAAGGGCTACATCTACTACGGCAAGCGCATGATCAACTGGTGCCCGAAGGACCTGACCAGCGTGTCTGACCTCGAGGTCGACTATCAGCCGGTCCAAAGCTTCCTCTGGTACGTGCGGTATCGGGGCGCCGACGGCGGCCCGGACGTGACGATCGCGACCCAGCGACCGGAAACGATTCTGGCGGATGTGGCGGTGGCCGTGCACCCGGAGGACGAGCGATACCGGCACCTGCTGGGCCGCCAGGTGATTGTGCCGATCGTGAACAGGAGCGTGCCCGTGATCGCCGACCCGCGCGTGGATCCCGAATTCGGCACCGGCGCCCTGAAGATCACCCCGGGCCACGATCCGCTGGACAACGAGATCGGCGCGGATCACGGGCTGCCGGTCCTGGTGTTCCTTGACCCCGGCGGCCGGATGACCGCCGACACGGGGCCGTATGCGGGGATGGACCGATTCGATGCGCGGGAGGCGGTGGCGCGGGACCTGGAGGCCGCGGGTCTGATCGAACGGCGAGAACCGTATCGCACCAACGTGGGCCGGTGCGACCGGTGCCAGACGGTCCTGGAGCCCTACATCACCGACCAGTGGTTCTGCCGCATGAAGGCCCTGGCTCAGCCGGCCACCGACGTGGTACGCCAGGGGAACGTGCGGTTCCATCCGGAGCGGTGGACCAAAGTGTACCTGGACTGGATGGAGAACATCCACGACTGGAACATCAGCCGCCGCCTGTGGTGGGGGCACCGGATCCCGGTCTGGCACTGTGCGAGCGGACACATGGTGGCCGGCCGCGAGGCCCCCGCGCGGTGCCCGGAATGCGGCAGCACCGATCTGCGCCAGGAAGAGCAGATCCTCGACACCTGGTTCTCATCGGCGGCCTGGCCGTTCGCCACCCTCGGCTGGCCGAAGCAGACGCCGGACCTGGCGTACTTCTATCCGACCAATGTGCTGGCGACCGGCCGCGACATCATCTTCCTCTGGGTGGCCCGCATGATCATGTTCGGCCTGGAGTTCACCGGCGACATCCCGTTCACCGACGTGTACATCAACCCCACGGTGCTCAACATCGAAGGGAAGCGCATGAGCAAGTCGCTGGGCACCGGCCTTGATCCCCTCGACTATGTGGAACAGGGCTACGGCGCCGACGC
Source organism: Armatimonadota bacterium (assembly GCA_016198805.1). Classification (GTDB taxonomy): domain Bacteria; phylum Sysuimicrobiota; class Sysuimicrobiia; order Sysuimicrobiales; family Humicultoraceae; genus JACQHU01. The sequence continues at coordinate 1,481 of JACQHU010000071.1, read as the reverse complement.
CCTGCGCTTCGCGCTGACCCTGCGCTGCTCCCAGGGCCAGCAGGACCTGCGGTTCGGCGAGAAGATGCTGGAGGATGTGCGCCACTTCAACAACAAGATCTGGAACGCCGCGCGATTCGTCCGGATGCACCTGACCGGCTTTGCGCCCGATGGCGAACGGCCGGCGGGATCGCTGAGCCTCATCGACCGGTGGATCCGCAGCCGGTTTGCCGGCCTCGTCCGCGCCGTCACCGACGCGCTGGAGGCGTACGACTTCGACAAGGCCGCGCGAGCGCTCTATGACTTCATCTGGTCGGAGTACTGCGACTGGTACCTGGAATTGGCCAAGGTCGACCTCTACCGGACGTCGCTGGACCCCGCCCGGCGATCGGCCATCCAGCACACGCTCTATGTGGTGCTGGAGGGCACCATGCGGCTCTTGCATCCCATCATGCCGCACATCACAGAAGAGATCTGGCAGTCCCTGCCGCACCGCGGCGCGAGCATCGTGGTCGCGCCCTGGCCGGCGGCCGATCCCCGCGCCATCGACGAAAACGCCGAGGCGCAGATGGGGACCATCATGGCGGTGGTGCGCGCGATCCGGTCGATGCGCGCCGACCTGGGCCTGGCCCCGTCGGTGCCGATCGCGCCCACGCTCCGGGCGCAGCCGGCCGCGCGCACCCTGCTGGAAGCACACCAGGACTACGTGGTGTCGCTGAGCCGCGCCTCCGGCCTGGTCGTCACCGTGGATGGCACGCGCTCCCCGGGCACCGTGGGCACGGTGGCGAATGGGGTAGGGGTGTCTGTCGCCATCTCCGAGGCCGATCGGCCCCGCGCGCGCCGACGCATCGAGACCGAATTGCATACCGTCAGGCGGGCGCTGGACCGGTTGAGCCGGAGGCTCGCCGATCCTGAGTTCGTGACGAAGGCTCCCGGCGAGGTGGTGGAAGAGGAACGGCGCCGTGAAGCCGAGATGCGCGCGCGGGAGCGGCTGCTGACAGGGTATCTGGAAGACCTCGCCTAGCGGCTGTCGGCTGCGACCAAAGGAGTTGCGGCGTACCCGCCGAAAAAGGCGGATGTGCGGTCGAATACCTTCCTGGTGAGTCTGGCGCTCATCGGACTCTTCGTTGTCTCACTCGTCGCCGGCTACTATGCCGGGGAGAGGTTTTTCAAGCCGCAGCCTGTGCCGACGCCCGGGCTTGTGGCCAGACCCGAGCCGCCGCCTCCCACGGCGCCGCCGACACCCTCCGCTACACGGCCCCGCGCCGTCCGGGCCACGCCGCAGGCGCCTGAACCGCCCGCCATGCGGCAGACACCTGCGGCGCCTGAACCCCCGAGCCCCGCGGTGAGCCCTCCGGCGACGCCGGCAGGGGCCGGACGCACGCCCGCCGCGCGCGCGACCGAACGAGAGACCCCACGGGCCGAAGGGCCACTCTACCGCGTGCAGGTCGGGGCCTTCGCCAGCCGGGAGAACGCGGACGCCAAACTCCAGCAGTTACGCG